>NZ_JBHVPN010000020.1:0-67501 GCF_042887255.1 Gottfriedia sp. NPDC057948 | reverse complement strand
TGACACGTGGAGCTGACTGATACTAATCGGTCGAGGACTTAACTAACAAGTTTGATAATGACATTATCTAGTTTTGAGGGTACGAAGTACAACTCTATAAATCAGGTGATTATTGCGAAGAGGTCACACCCGTTCCCATACCGAACACGGCAGTTAAGCTCTTTTGCGTCGATGGTAGTTGGGGGTTTCCCCCTGTGAGAGTAGAACGTCGCCTGGTAACGAAAAACATCAGCTATTAGTCTGATGTTTTTTTTGTTGTCTAAAAATGCTCAAATGATCAAACGAAATAGAATTTTTTTAATAAAAGTAAAAAGGAAAAAAAGCTTCTTAAAAGAATTGTATAACATATATATATATATACTGATAAAGAAAAATCGCCAATTGGCGAGCCTTTAGGTAAAGACAGAGAGGATATAGCACTTATATTTAATACCCAAAATTGAAAAATACGTCAATTTTTCTTCTAGGCTACCAATTTATACAATTCTTAATATGTAAAAAGAGATTAAGAGCTGTATCGTTTGGAAAAAATGGTAAAGAGATAATAGTTGAAATTTTTCATGAAAGGAATATAATAATAGTCAAAGATAGTCAAAGTCAGTAAAGGTGGTAAATAGATGAAGAATATATCAGATATTATTGAACAATATCTAATGCACTACTTTGACATATCTGATAAAGATTATGTCGAGATAAAAAGAAGTGAAATAGCGAATAAATTTGATTGTGTACCTTCTCAAATAAATTATGTAATTAATACTAGATTCACATTAGAAAGAGGATATGTAGTAGAAAGTAAACGCGGTGGTGGCGGGTATATTCGAATTATTAAAGTGCAATTTCATGATAAAGCGAGCGTGATTGATCAAATATTAAGTAGCTTTACTAATAATATTGCACAGTCTAGCTCAGAGGACTATATTCGTCTACTACTTGAAAAAAATGTAATTACTGGGCGAGAAGCAAAAATGATGTTAAGTGTATTAGATCGTTCAGTAATAATGGTTAATTTACCTTATCGAGACGAGTTAAGAGCAAGAATGTTCAAGGCAATGCTAAGAAGCTTAAAGTATAAATAGAATATGGAGGTTGCCCATAATGATTTGTCAAGAATGTCAAGAACGTCCGGCAACATTACACTATTCTAAAATTATTAATGGTGAGAAAACAGATATTCACTTATGTGAGAAATGCGCAAATGAATCGAACAATAAACATATTTTTTCTGAAATAGGTGGTTATTCTGTAAATGATTTGTTAGCTGGATTGTTTAAAGGTAATACTGGTATTTATGAAATGAAGAAAAATAAATTTCATCAAGATTCACAAATAGAATGTCCTAGATGTAAGATGACTTTTCAAAAGTTTACTAAAATTGGACGTTTAGGTTGTTCTACTTGTTATGAAACATTTATGGATCAGATGAAACCAATTGTTAAAAGAATTCATAGCGGTAATGTATCGCATACAGGGAAAATACCTCAAAAGATTAATGGGGCGATCTCTTTGAAAAGGAAGTTACAAGACTTAAAATCTCAAATGAAAAATTTTATTGATAAAGAAGATTTTGAGCAAGCAATTAAGATTCGGGATGAAATTCGTGAAATTGAGAAAGATTTACTAGCCCTTCAAAAGGAGGTGGAGTAAGTTACATGTCTATTAATCGAATTATTAATGAGGCCATCAGTCCATGGATGAAACAAGAAGGTCCAGATGATGATATCGTTTTAAGTAGTCGTATTAGGTTAGCTAGAAATTTCAGTTCATATTTATATCCAACTTTACTTAGTCAAGACAAGGCTAAAGAAATTTGTCATTTAGTTAAACATTATTTTGAAGGTAGTACAGCTTTACCAAACGGACCTTTTGAATATATTGAAATTAATAAGTTAGAACCAGTAGAAAAAAGAGTATTAATTGAAAAACACTTAATAAGTCCTAATTTAGTTCAAGAGTCGGTACATGGAGCATGTATATTATCTCAGGATGAACAAATTAGCATTATGATCAATGAAGAAGACCATTTAAGAATTCAAGCTCTATTTCCAGGTTTACAACTTAGAGAGGCACTTACTCAAGCGAATCATATTGATAATTATATAGAGAGTCAGCTTGAATATGCTTTTGATGAAACAATTGGTTATTTAACCAGCTGTCCTACTAATGTTGGTACCGGATTAAGGGCCTCAGTGATGATGCATCTTCCAGCACTAGTCATCACGAAACAATTTAACCGTTTAATCCCTACTATTAATCAACTTGGTTTAGTAGTAAGAGGGATTTATGGTGAAGGTAGCGAAGCATTAGGTAATATCTTTCAGATTTCGAATCAAATAACATTAGGGAAATCGGAAGAAGAAATAATAGAAGATTTAACGACAATTGTTCAACAACTGATCAAACACGAGAAATCAGCAAGAGATGCACTTGCCAGAACTTCTTTAATTCTTTTAGAAGATCGAGTCTTTCGTTCTTTAGGTACTTTGAAATACGGAAGAATAATCGAAACAAAGGAAAGTGCTAAGTGTTTATCGGATGTACAATTAGGGATTGATTTAGGTTTAATTGATGGGGTATCAAAAAACTTTTTACATGAATTAATGATATTAACTCAACCAGGTATTTTACAACAGTATGTAGGTGATCAGCTTACTCCCGAAGAAAGGGATATTAAAAGAGCATCACTAATACGCGAAAGACTATCTAACAAAAATAATTAATTATATGGGAGGAACCAATTATGATGTTTGGTCGATTTACAGAACGTGCTCAAAAAGTATTAGCTCTTTCTCAAGAAGAGGCAATCCGAATTGGACACTCAAATATAGGTACAGAACATATTTTACTAGGACTTGTTCGAGAGGGAGAAGGGATTGCTGCTAAAGCATTACTTGCTCTTGGATTAAGTCCAGAAAAAGTACAACAAGAAGTAGAAACATTAATAGGACGTGGCCAGGGAGTTGCTCAAACAGTACACTACACTCCTAGAGCTAAAAAAGTGATTGAATTATCAATGGATGAGGCTCGTAAATTAGGGCATTCATATGTAGGAACAGAACACATCCTTTTAGGATTAATTCGAGAAGGAGAAGGCGTAGCAGCAAGAGTATTAAATAATCTTGGTGTTAGCTTAAATAAAGCTCGTCAACAAGTTCTTCAATTATTAGGTAGCAATGAAAGCTCGTCTAATCATCAAAATGGATCTGCTAATCAAGCAAACACACCGACATTAGACAGCTTAGCTCGTGATTTAACTGTATCAGCTAGAGAGGGTCGTTTAGATCCTGTAATCGGACGTGGTAAAGAAATTCAGCGAGTAATTGAAGTGTTAAGTCGACGCACTAAGAACAATCCAGTATTAATTGGTGAGCCTGGTGTAGGTAAAACAGCTATTGCAGAAGGATTAGCTCAACAAATTGTTAATAATGAAGTACCAGAGATTTTAAGAGATAAACGAGTAATGACACTTGATATGGGTACTGTCGTAGCAGGAACTAAGTACCGTGGTGAATTTGAAGATCGTCTGAAAAAAGTAATGGACGAAATTCGTCAAGCTGGTAATATTATTCTTTTCATTGATGAACTTCATACATTAATTGGTGCAGGTGGAGCTGAAGGTGCAATTGATGCATCTAACATCTTAAAGCCATCATTAGCACGTGGTGAACTACAATGCATCGGTGCTACAACAATTGATGAATACCGTAAATATATCGAAAAAGATGCTGCGTTAGAGCGTCGTTTCCAACCAATTCAAGTTGATCAGCCGAGTGTAGAGGAGTCAATTCAAATTCTTCAAGGCTTACGTGACCGTTATGAGGCACATCATAGAGTATCAATTTCTGATCAGTCAATTATTGAAGCAGTAAAACTATCTGATCGATACATTACAGACCGTTTCTTACCGGATAAAGCAATTGATGTTATTGATGAGGCAGGTTCTAAAGTACGACTACGTAGCTTTACTACACCGCCAAATTTAAAAGAATTAGAATTAAAATTAGAGGAAGTTCGTAAAGAGAAAGATGCAGCTGTTCAAAGTCAAGAATTTGAAAAAGCAGCATCATTAAGAGACTCAGAGCAAAGATTACGTGAACAATTAGAAGATACGAAACGTCAATGGAAAGAGAAACAAGGTAAAGAAAACTCAGAAGTAACTGTAGAGGATATAGCAAATGTTGTATCATCTTGGACGAATATCCCAGTTACAAAACTTGCTCAAACAGAGGCAGATAAACTGTTAAATATGGAAAGTGTTCTTCATAAACGAGTAATTGGTCAAGAAGAAGCTGTAGTAGCAGTTTCTAAGGCTGTAAGACGTGCAAGAGCTGGATTAAAAGATCCAAAACGTCCAATTGGTTCATTTATTTTCTTAGGTCCTACAGGGGTAGGTAAAACAGAGTTGGCTCGAGCGTTAGCTGAAACAATTTTCGGCGATGAAGATGCGATGATTCGTATTGATATGTCGGAGTATATGGAAAAACACGCAACATCTCGTTTAGTAGGAGCACCTCCAGGATATGTAGGATATGATGAAGGTGGTCAATTGACTGAGAAAGTTAGACGTAAACCTTACTCAGTAATTCTATTAGATGAAATTGAAAAAGCTCATCCAGACGTATTTAATATTCTACTTCAAGTATTAGAAGACGGTCGATTAACTGATTCAAAAGGCCGCACAGTTGACTTTAGAAATACACTTGTTATCATGACATCAAACGTTGGGGCAAGTGCTTTAAAAACAAATAAATATGTTGGATTCAATATTAACGATGGAGAAAAAGATTACAAAGATATGAAAGGAAAAGTATTAGAGGAACTGAAAAAAGCATTCCGTCCTGAATTCCTAAACCGTATCGATGAAACAATCGTCTTCCATTCATTAGAGAAGAAACATATTAAAGAAATTGTTCACTTAATGGTTAATAGCTTAACGAAGCGTTTAAAAGAACAAGAAATTGAACTAGAATTATCAGATGCAGCAATTGATAAAATTTCAGATGAAGGATTCGATGCTGAATACGGAGCTCGTCCATTAAGAAGAGCAATTCAAAAACAAGTAGAGGATCGTTTATCCGAAGAATTATTAAAAGGTAATGTTGAAAAAGGCCGAAAAGTTATTCTTGATGTAAAGGATAATGAATATTTGATTAGTTCAGCGGCTGAAACTGTAAATCAATAAGCAATTACAAAGTTCATACCTTTTATGAAGGATAATTGAACAAATTAATAGTAAAGTTATCTATTTTGTGAAAAAGGGCGTGAAGCCCTTTTTCTTATATCAAAAAAGCGTTAGGATAGACTTAGAATACATACTCTATTAATATAGAAAATCATAGTAACAAAAGAGGTACTATACATATGGCTAAAAAAAATAAAACTAAATTCGTTTGTCAGTCTTGTGGATATGAATCAGTTAAGTGGATTGGAAAGTGTCCTGCATGTAACGAGTGGAACACAATGGTTGAGTTTATAGAACAGCCTGCTAGTTCAAGAAGGCTAACATTTAATACAAACGCAACAGTAGAAGGAACGAAACCAATTTCAATCATGGAAGTGGAAATTGGCACTGAAACTCGTATCGAAACCTCATTCGATGAATTTAACCGGGTTTTAGGTGGCGGGATCGTTTTAGGTTCATTAGTATTAATTGGTGGTGACCCGGGAATTGGTAAGTCGACGATGCTCTTACAGGTTTCCTCACAATTGGCTAAAAAGGATCATAAAGTTTTATATGTTTCAGGTGAAGAATCTCAGAAGCAAATAAAATTAAGAGCAGAACGACTAGGTGTCGCTACACAAAACTTATATGTTTTATCCGAGACAGATTTGTCTCATATTGCTCGATATATGGATGAGATGGCTCCTGATCTTGTTGTAATTGATTCGATTCAAACAATCTATTTACAAGAAGTAACATCTGCTCCTGGTAGTGTATCACAAGTACGAGAGTGTACTTCAGAATTAATGAAATTCGCGAAAACAAAAGGGATCCCGATCTTTATAGTAGGACATGTAACAAAAGAAGGATCAATTGCAGGCCCACGTTTACTGGAACATATGGTAGATGCAGTATTATATTTTGAGGGTGAAAGGCATCATACATATCGAATATTAAGGGCAGTTAAAAATCGTTTTGGATCTACTAATGAAACTGGTATTTTTGAGATGAAAGAGTTAGGATTAGTGGAAGTGCTAAATCCATCGGAAATATTCTTAGAAGAGAGACCTTTTGGAGTAGCAGGTTCAACTGTTGTTGCTTCTATGGAAGGTACTAGACCTGTACTAGTTGAACTACAAGCACTTGTCTCTCCAACAAGCTTTGGAAATGCAAGACGAATGGCAACTGGTATAGATCATAATAGAGTATCGTTAATTATGGCTGTATTAGAAAAGAGAATGGGCCTTTTATTACAAAATCAAGATGCTTATTTAAAGGTTGCCGGAGGACTGAAGTTAGATGAGCCAGCTGTAGACTTAGCTGTTGCAGTGAGTATAGCATCAAGCTTTCAAGATAAACCTACTAATCCAACAGATGTAGTAATTGGTGAGATCGGTTTAACAGGAGAAGTTCGTAGGGTATCTAGAATCGAGCAAAGAGTACAAGAAGCGGCTAAACTTGGATTTAAAAGAGCAATAATTCCATCAAAAAATATTGGAGGATGGAGTTTTCCTGAAGGAATGGAAATAATAGGTATTAATACAGTACATGAAGCATTAAAATACGTGTTAGGAGGGTAGAGATGGAGGATCAAAAACAAAAAGCTAAATCAATGTTGCCAGTTTTAGAAATGATTGCTCCAGGTACACCATTGCGTGATGGCATTGATAATGTACTTAGAGCACAGACTGGTGGATTAATTGTACTTGGCTTTAATGATGAAACAAAAGAAATGGTCGATGGTGGTTTTCATATTAATGACCCTTTCTCTCCAGCTAGCTTATATGAATTAGCAAAAATGGATGGAGCACTCATTTTAAATGAAACAGGGTCAAAAATCCTGTTAGCAAATGCACAATTGATACCAGATCAATCAATCTTTACAAAAGAAACTGGTATGCGTCATCGAACTGCAGAACGAGTATCAAGACAGACGGGAAACTTAGTAATTGCTATTTCGCAAAGACGTAATGTTATTACTTTATATAAAGGTAACTTACGCTATACACTTCGAGATATTGGTGTAATTTTAACAAAAGCTAATCAGGCGATTCAAACTCTGGAAAAATATAAAATTGTGTGGAATCAAGGGATTACTTCACTTAGTATTTTAGAATTTGAAGAGCTAGTTACATTATTTGAAGTTGTAAATGTTTTACATAGTGTTGAAATGGTTCTTCGAATTAAAAATGAAATTAATAACTATGTAATTGAACTTGGTGATGAAGGAAGACTGATTGAATTACAGTTAATTGAGATCATTTCGGACCTTGAGGAGGAGGCATTACTTTTAATAAAGGATTATCATTATAGTAAGGAACAGGATCCTAAAAGTATTTTGCAAAAACTCCAAGAATTGGCAAACGAAGAATTGTTAGAGGATCATGCCATTATTAAATTGCTAGGTTATCCGAATAACACAAATCTTGAGGAAATGGTAGAACCTAGAGGGTATCGTATGTTGATGAAAATTTCTAGACTGCCGCCGCTAGTGATTGAAAATTTAACACAGCGATTTAAGCACCTTAAAGGGATCTACAAAGCTACTCTTGCTGAGTTAGATGATGTTGATGGAATTGGTGAAATTCGTGCAAAAAAAATCAAAGAAGGATTAAAACGAATTCAGGAGCAACTATATATCAATAGACATAACTAAGTTATTTCGTCTAAGATAGAGTTATTATTTATTTAAAGGAGGTGGCGAATTGATAAAGAGGATCGTTCAAGTTATTTATATTTTTGTCGGAAGTACTTTAGGTTTAGTACTTTTTCCACTATTAGATAAACTGTTAAAAACTGAGTTACCTAATATTTTGCATAATTCTTATGTGCAAGCTTTAAGTGGGGCAGTGATCTTTTTTATTTTATCGCTTTGGTTAGTTGACCCAACAGTAACATTTATCAAGTATATTGAGGAGAAATTATTAAAAGCTCCTATTTCAATGATTTTGTTTGGTAGTTTAGGACTTGTTTTTGGACTTATTCTGGCATTTCTTATTTCATTGCCAATTGACTCAATTAGATTACAGTATGTTTCATCAATTATTCAAATAGTTGTTACGATTTTATTAGGATATTTAGGTTTTCAAGTTGGGATTAAAAAGAGAGAAGAATTATTGAGTTTATTTACTCTTTCTTCAAAGGCCAAGAAAAAGGTAGCTGAAGAGCAAGATTCAACATTCGATATTCCAGTTAAAATTTTAGATACTAGTGTAATCATTGATGGTCGTATTGCTGATATATGCCAAACTGGATTCATAGAAGGAACAATTGTGATTCCACAATTTGTACTAGCAGAATTACAATATATAGCTGATTCCTCAGATACGTTAAAACGAAATAGAGGACGAAGAGGATTAGATATTCTAAACAGAATTCAAAAAGAGCTAGCTATGAAAGTTGAAATCTACGAAGGTGATTTTGAAGATGTTCCTGAAGTAGATGCAAAATTAGTAAAGCTTACTAAATTAAAAAATGGTATTTTAGTGACAAATGACTTTAATTTAAACAAAGTAAGTGAACTTCAGCAAATTAAAGTTTGGAATATTAACGATCTAGCAAATGCAATTAAACCAGTAGTATTACCCGGGGAAGTATTAACTGCTTTTGTAGTAAAAGAAGGTAAAGAAAAATTACAAGGTGTTGCATATTTAGATGATGGTACAATGATCGTTGTAGAAGACGGTAAAGAATCAATTGGTAAACGAGTAGAGACAGTTGTTACGAGCGTACTACAAACTTCTGCTGGTCGCATGATTTTTGCAAAAGTAAAGTAAGTTAGAGGGGTATACGTAAAATGCAATATAAGGTCATCATTCCAGCAGCGGGATCTGGTTCTCGAATGGGTGCAGGCTATAATAAATTATTTCTAAAAATAATTAGCTCGCCAATTATTGAATTAACATTAAAAGTATTTGGCGAAGATCATCGTTGCAATGAGATTATCTTACCGATTAAGGAATCTGAAAAACAGTTCTTTGAAACTTTAAATTTGCCAAGCTTTATTCAAAATAAAATAACCTATGTAAATGGTGGAGCAGAAAGACAAGAAAGTGTTTATAATGGTTTAGTTTCAATTAAGGATACTGAAAGTTTAATTTTAGTACACGATGGGGCAAGACCTTTTGTAACAAATGCAGTGATTGAACGGATTCTTGAAAAGATGAATGAACATGAGGCAGTCATCTGTGCTGTTCCAATGAAAGATACAATAAAGAAAGTTATTGATCAAGAAGTCGTTGAAACAATCGATCGTTCTACACTTTGGGGAGTACAGACTCCCCAAGCTTTTACATACAAATGCTTAATAGAAGCGCATCAAAAGGCAAACGAAAATGGTTATTTAGGAACTGATGATGCTAGCTTAGTTGAATGGAACGGAAGTAAAGTTTTTGTAGTAAATGGAGACTATAACAATATTAAAGTAACAACTAAAGAAGATTTGTTTTTTGCAAAAACAATCTATGAACAATATAGAGGTTAGAAGGTGTTTACATGTTTAGAATTGGACAAGGGTTCGATGTTCACGCTTTTGCAGAAAATCGCCCGTTAATTATTGGTGGAATTGAAATCCCATACGAATTAGGTTTATTAGGTCATTCTGATGCCGATGTTCTTCTTCATACAATATCGGATGCATTACTAGGGGCTATAGGTGAAGGGGATATAGGTAGACATTTCCCGGATACGGATCCAGCTTTTAAAGATGCTGATTCAGCAAAACTACTTCAACACGTATTTCATATTGTTAAGGATAAAGGCTATGAGTTAGTGAACGCGGATTGTACGATTATTGCTCAAGCGCCTAAAATGGCACCATATATCCAATTAATGAGAGAGCGAATTGCAGAACTGCTTGAAACGACATCTGATTGTATTAATGTTAAAGCAACAACAACTGAAAAATTAGGTTTTACAGGAAGAAAAGAAGGAATTGCATCCCAAGCGGTTGTATTGTTACAAAAGAAGGCTTAAACTAATAAAGTATATTAATTATTCAGTGGAGAGTGTCTATAAATGTCAAATAGAGTAAGAGTTCGTTATGCACCTAGTCCGACAGGTCATTTACATATTGGAAATGCACGTACAGCATTATACGTATATTTATTTGCTAAGCATTTTAACGGTGATATGGTATTACGTATTGAAGATACTGATATCGAACGTAATGTTGAAGGTGGCGAAGAAAGCCAAGCGAAATATTTACACTGGTTAGGTATTGATTGGGATGAGGGTCCAGATAAAGGTGGCGAGTTCGGTCCTTATCGTCAGCTAGAAAGACTAGACTTATACAAACAATATGCTAATGAATTAATTGAGAATGGTCATGCATACAAGTGCTATTGTACAGAGGAAGAGCTTGCAGCGGAACGTGAAGCACAATTAGCGGCTGGTCATCCAACTACACGTTATAGCGGAAAATGCCGTCATTTAACAGCTGAAGAAAGAGCTGTAAAAGAAGCAGCGAGTGCAGAGCACACTATTCGTTTTGCAGTACCAGCAAACGATACGTATGAGTGGGAAGATATCGTTCGTGGAAATATTAAATTTGAATCAAAAGATATCGGTGACTGGGTTCTTGTTAAAAAGAACGGAATCGCTACTTACAACTACGCGGTAGTAGTTGACGATGCATTAATGAAGATTAGTCACGTGCTACGCGGTGAAGAGCATATTTCGAATACTCCTAAACAAATAATGGTATATCGTGCATTAAATTGGGATGCTCCAGATTTTGGTCATATGGCAGTAATTGTGAACGAAAACCGTAAAAAGCTTTCAAAACGTGACGAATCTGTATTACAATTTATTGAACAATATCAAAATCTTGGTTACTTACCAGAAGCGTTATTTAACTTTATTGCTCTTCTTGGTTGGTCACCAGTTGGTGAAGAAGAAATTTTCAGCAAAGATGAATTTATTAAGATTTTCGATCCTAGCCGTTTAAGTTCAGCTCCTGCTATGTTTGATAAGCAAAAATTAACTTGGATTAACAACCGATATATTAAAGAGCAACCATTAGAAAAAGTGGTAGAAATTTCATTACCACATCTAATTAAAGCTGGTTTTGTAAATGAAGAACGCACTGCTGATGAAAATCTATGGGTTACAAATCTAGTAGCTTTATATCAAGATCAAATGAGCTTTGGTGCTGAAATTGTAGAATTATCAAGCTTATTCTTCAAAGAAGTATTAACATTCGGTGAAGAAGAGCAAGCTGTTATTTCTGAAGAGCAAGTAAAGGAAGTACTTTCAGCATTAGTTGAAGAACTTAAAGCTTCTGAAGAATTTACAGTTGATTCAATTAAAGCTGCAATGAAATCAGTTCAAAAGTCAACTGGTCAAAAAGGCAAAAAGTTATTTATGCCAATTCGTGTTGCAACAACTGGTCAATGTCATGGTCCTGAATTACCAGCAGCGATGACTTTATTAGGAAAAGAAAAAGTTATTGCTCGTTTACAACAAATAATTGGTTAACATTTTGATTAATTTGTAATATATATAAGTAATATTCATATAGGTAAAATGTTGATAGGGAAAAGTAAATGGCTACTCGTTACTCAGAGAGAATCACATTGGTGAAAGTGATTTTAATGGTAGTCATGGAAGTGCCCCCTTGAGTCCTTAGCCGAAAAATACGTTTAAGTAGGCTAGGGCGGTGGAAACCGTTACATTACATGAGTTGAGATAAATCTATTTTATCTAAACAGAGTGGAACCGCGCATAAAGCGTCTCTGTGTATATTATGTACACTGGGACGCTTTTTATTTTTTATAGAGAAAAAATCAAATTTTTAATAAATTCTTTAAGGGGAAATGAAGATGCTAAAGTACATGAAGGAAGATGTAGCGACGATATTTGAACGCGATCCAGCCGCTACTAGCTATTTAGAAGTTATTCTTACGTATGCTGGTTTACATGCATTATGGCTCTATCGATTTGCTCATTATTTCTATCGGAAAAAATGGCACTTTATTGCAAGAAGCATTTCACAGTTTGCTCGTTTTTTAACAGGGATCGAGATTCACCCAGGGGCGAAAATTGGTAGACGATTTTTTATCGATCATGGAGCAGGAGTCGTAATTGGCGAAACATGTGAAATAGGTGATGATGTTACGATTTATCAAGGGGTAACATTAGGTGGAACCGGTAAGGAAAAAGGTAAGCGACATCCAACCTTATTGAGTGGGGTACTAGTAGCTACCGGAGCAAAAGTTCTAGGTTCAATCACAATCGGAGAAAATGCAAAAATCGGTGCAAATTCAGTTGTACTAAAGGATGTTCCAAATAATACTACGGTTGTTGGTATACCTGGTAAGATAGTTGTTCAAGATGGAATTAGAGTTAATAATCAATTTGATCACTGTGATCTACCTGACCCAGTAGCAGATCGATTACTACAACTAGAAGCGGAATTAGAAGAGCTAAGAAGTTTAATGAGAATATCTGAAAGGAAGTAAAACGATGGCAATTCAAATTTATAATACATTAACAAGGAATAAAGAAGATTTTAAGCCGATAGAAGAAGGTAAGGTCAAAATGTATGTATGTGGACCTACTGTATATAACTATATTCATATTGGTAATGCAAGACCTGCTATTGTTTTTGATACAGTAAGACGCTATTTTGAATATCGTGGATACGAAGTAAACTATGTTTCAAATTTCACTGATGTTGATGATAAGTTAATTAAAGCAGCAAATGAATTAGGCTCAGATGTTCCAACTATAGCAGATCGTTTTATTAATGCATATTTTGAAGATGTTCAAGAACTAGGTTGCAAAACAGCAACGAATCATCCTCGTGTAATGGATAATATGGATATTATTATTGAGTTTATCGATGAGCTAGTAAAAAAAGGTTATGCATATGAATCCGAAGGTGATGTTTACTTCAAAACAAAGGAATTTGATGGTTACGGTAAACTTTCACACCAATCAATTGAAGACCTTCGAATTGGTGAAAGAATTGAAGTTGGCGAAAAGAAAGAAGATCCATTAGATTTTGCACTATGGAAAGCAGCTAAACCAGGTGAAATATTCTGGGAAAGTCCATGGGGGAAAGGTAGACCAGGATGGCATATTGAATGCTCAGCAATGGCAAAGAAATACCTTGGAGAAACAATTGATATACATGCAGGCGGTCAAGATTTATCATTTCCACACCATGAGAATGAAATCGCTCAGTCAGAAGCTTTAAGCGGGAAAACTTTTTCAAATTATTGGATGCATAATGGATACATCAATATCGACAACGAAAAAATGTCTAAGTCATTAGGTAACTTTGTATTAGTGCATGACATTATAAAAATCGTTGATCCTATGTTATTACGTTTCTTCATGTTATCAGTGCATTATCGTCACCCAATTAACTATAGCGAAGAACTTTTACAAGAAGCTAGAAATGGTTTTGAACGTATTAAAACGGCATATCAAAATAGTAAGCATCGTTTAGAAAGCAGTACTAATTTAACAGAAGATGACAATAAGTGGTTAAAAGAAATAGCAGATGAAAAAACCGTCTTCACAAAAGTAATGGATGATGACTTTAATACAGCTAATGCAATTTCTGTTTTATATCAATTAGCTAAATTGGCAAATCAATATTTACTAGAAACACATACTTCTACGAATGTATTAAATCAATTAGTAACAACTTTTGATGAATTATCAAATGTTCTAGGCATTACACTAGTTAAAGAAGAAGCAATGTTAGATGATGAAATCGAAGCATTAATTCAAAAACGTACAGACGCACGTAAAAATCGTGATTTTGCATTAGCGGACCAAATTCGTGATCAATTAAAAGAAATGAATATAATCATTGAAGATACTCCGCAAGGTATTCGCTGGAAAAGAGGATAACTTTATGATTGAAAGTAACCAAAATATTGATGCTAAACAACTAAACAGTTTAGCACTTGCTTATATAGGTGATGCTGTATATGAAATTTATGTACGTCATCACCTCCTTGAAAAAGGGACAGTAAGACCTAATCAACTTCACCGAGCAGCAACAAGATTTGTTTCTGCGAAAGGACAAGCTAAAGTAATTAGAGAAATGCTTTTTACTGAGATATTGTCAGATGAAGAAGTTGCGGTCGTTAAAAGGGGCCGTAATGCAAAGTCAGGAACTGTACCAAAAAATACTGATGTACAAACATATCGATACGCAACCGCAATGGAAGCGTTAATTGGATACCATTATTTATTAAAAAATGAAGATAGACTCAATACAATTGTAGATATTGCGATTCAATTTATTGAGAACGATAAAGGAGCATAATATGTCTGAAGAATTTATTATTGGACGTAATCCAGTTATGGAGGCAATACGTTCAGGTCGAGATATAAATAAAATATGGGTTAGCGAAGGAGCAAATAAAGGTCAAATCCATAAACTTTTAGAATTAGCAAACCAAAACAAAGTGATTGTTCAAACAGCACCAAACAAGAAGTTAGACGGAATGGTTAAAGGAAACCATCAAGGTGTAGTAGCGCAAGTAGCTGCATATGAATATGTGGAACTTGATGATTTGTTTGAAGTGGCTAGTAGTCGAAATGAACAACCGTTCTTCTTAATACTTGATGAAATTGAGGACCCTCATAATTTAGGCTCAATTATGCGAACCGCAGATGCAGTTGGTGCTCATGGAATCATTATTCCAAAGAGAAGAGCGGTAGGTTTAACTTCAGCGGTTGCTAAAGCTTCTACTGGAGCAATTGAATACATTCCAGTAGCACGAGTAACGAACTTAGCAAGAACTATAGATGAATTAAAAGAAAGAGGAGTTTGGATTTTTGGTACAGATGCAAAAGGTGCTGATGACTATCGAAACATGGATGGCCAAATTTCTCTTGGGTTAATTATTGGTAGCGAAGGTAAAGGCATGAGCAGGATCTTAAAGGAAAAATGTGATTTCCTAATTAAGTTACCAATGGTCGGTAAAGTTACATCGTTAAATGCGTCTGTTGCGGCTAGTCTATTAATGTATGAAATACATCGTAAGAGACACCCGCTTGGATCATAAAAAGAAAGAGATTCTTATTGTAGATGGTTATAACATGATTGGAGCTTGGCCGAATCTTAGAAAACTTCGAGAAATTGACTTTGATAAATCACGTGATTATCTAATTACTCAACTTGCTGAGTATAAGGCATACACAGGGATGTATATAATTGTTGTATTTGATGCTCATTTTGTAAATGGAATCGAAAAGGTCGACAAGAATTCCAAGGTCGAAGTAATTTTTACTCGGAAAAACCAAACGGCTGATGAAAAAATTGAAAAACTTGCAATTGAGCTTCGTCATGTTAACCATCATATTTATGTTGCGACATCTGACTTTACTGAGCAATGGCAAATATTTGGACAAGGTGCACTTCGTATACCTGCAATGGAACTTTATCGATCGGTTACTCAAAATAAAAAAATGATAAGTAGTCGAATTAGTGAAATACCTGATCAAAGACTGACGATTAGTAAGACTTTAAATTCGAAACAAACAGAAATTTTAGAAAAATGGCGAAGAGGGGAACGATGACTTATTGTTTCCTTCTTCTTTGTGCTGTATAATTTAATTAAATTGTTTGGTCGGAGGTGCTAATTTTGAACGTTGAACAGGAATTGAAGCTAATGATAGAGTATGGACCCTTAGAAGATGAGGTAATTCTCGAATATGTTCGAGAGGGTGATCAAGAGGCACTAACATTTTTAATTCAAAAGTACCGAAATTTCGTTAAAGCAAAATCTAGGTCTTATTTCCTAATAGGAGCTGACCGTGAAGACATCATTCAAGAAGGTATGATTGGATTATACAAAGCAATTCGTGATTACAAAGAAGACAAACTTTCGTCTTTCAAGGCGTTTGCAGAATTATGCATTACAAGACAAATTATTACAGCGATTAAAACAGCAACTAGACAAAAGCACATCCCATTAAATTCTTATGTTTCATTGGACAAGCCTATTTATGATGAGGAATCTGATCGTACACTACTGGATGTTTTAACAGAAACAAAAAACATGGATCCAGAGGAACTTGTTATCAATCAAGAAGAAAATGTGGACATAGAGCTTAAAATGTCTGAATTATTAAGCGATTTAGAAAGAAAAGTATTATCACTCTATTTAGATGGTCGATCTTACCAAGAAATATCAGAAGAGTTAAACAGGCATGTAAAATCGATTGATAATGCTTTACAGAGAGTGAAAAGAAAGCTTGAAAGATATATGGAAATCAGAGAACTATCAGTTTAATTAGATCAAATAAATTCCTTTGTAATTCATAATAATATATAGGAATACAAGGGTTTAGAAATGAATTTGACAGTTTATATTTCACATGGTACATTCTAGATGGATAATTATAGATGAATTAGGTTGGTGTCACCATGAGAAAAAAAGTTGTCCTGTCGTGCGCTAATTGCAATAATAGAAATTACTCCACAATGAAGAATTCCTCTTCTGTAGAACGTTTGGAGATGAAAAAGTTTTGTAAAACGTGCAATGAGCATACTACACATAAAGAAACAAAATAAATGAAGTAAGATAAACGATAATTGCGAATGTCCTTATTCAGTATATAAGTTAAAGATCATGCACTATTTTTTGGACAAGGCGGACGTTTCGTAAATCTCTAAACTAGTATATATGGGGGTTGCATCTGTGGGTCGTATCGGTAAGTTTTTTCGCGAAGTAAAAAGTGAAATGAAAAAAGTTTCATGGCCTAAACGTAAAGAATTAGTTAATTCAACAGTTACAGTATTAGCTACAGTTTTATTCTTTGTAGTATTCTTCGCTGTAATTGACACAGGACTTTCTAAACTAATTCGACTTATTCTTGAATAAGTTAAAACTAATTGTGCTATAATGAGTGATAATGTTTAAAAAAAAGCCCGGTGACGGGTTTTTTAATTTGCAAAGAAAGTTGACCGGGGAGGGAAGGACAAGTAGTCCTCTAACATGGAAAAAAGATGGTATGTAGTTCATACTTACTCAGGATATGAGAATAAAGTAAAAGCGAATTTAGAAAAACGTGTAGAAACAATGGGAATGCAGGATAAAATTTTCCGTGTAATCGTTCCAGAAGAATCAGAAGTAGAAATGAAGAACGGTAAAGAGAAAGTAACGAAACGTAAAGTGTTTCCAGGTTATGTTTTAGTTGAGCTAGTAATGACTGACGATTCTTGGTATGTAGTTCGAAATACACCAGGAGTAACTGGTTTCGTTGGCTCAGCTGGATCTGGTTCAAAACCAACCCCACTTTTAGAAGAAGAAATTACACATATTCTAAAACATATGGGCCTAGATGAACAAACAATTGATTTTGATTTAGATGTAAATGAAGTTGTTCGATTAAAAGAAGGTCCATTTGCGAATTATACTGGATCAATTAAAGAAATTGACTTCGAAAAGAAAAAAGTGACTGTGTTAGTAGAATTCTTTAATAAAGAAACACCGGTAGAACTGGATTTACATCTTATTGAAAAATTATAATACAAGACCTTGCATTTTTATTTTGAAAATGTTAGACTTTTAAAGGTCAATATGCATCGAAAAGATGGTATTAACTTCTGTATAAGAATATGCATGTAAATGCAAAACGATATGAGTGGGAGGGTGTAAAAACCCGTCACCACATCACGGACTTAAGGAGGTGTGTCTCGTGGCTAAAAAAGTAATTAAAATGGTAAAATTGCAAATTCCTGCAGGGAAAGCAAACCCAGCACCACCAGTTGGTCCTGCACTAGGACAAGCAGGTGTTAACATCATGGGATTCTGTAAAGAGTTCAACGCTCGTACAGCTGACCAAGCTGGTCTAATTATTCCTGTTGAAATCACTGTATTCGAAGATCGTTCGTTTACATTTATTACGAAAACTCCTCCTGCTGCAGTACTTCTTAAAGTAGCGGCTGGTATTGAGTCTGGTTCTGGTGAACCAAATCGTAAAAAAGTAGCAACAGTTAAACGCGATAAAGTGCGTGAGATTGCTGAACAAAAAATGCCTGACTTAAATGCTGCTTCTGTTGAAGCTGCTATGCGTATGGTAGAAGGTACTGCACGTAGTATGGGTATCGTTATTGAAGACTAATCCCATCTTCAATAAGGTGTGATTGAGGAGGTTGCGAACATCATTTGATGTGTTTTATCGCAACCTTTATTCGTGGGAGGAAAATCCGTTAAAACCACATTAGGAGGAATAAAACATGGCTAACAAAGGTAAAAAATACCAAGAAGCTATTAAATTAGTAGATCGTACAGCTGTTTACGCAGTAAACGAAGCTGTTGAACTTGTTAAAAAAACTACAACTGTTAACTTTGATGCAACAGTTGAAGTAGCATTCCGTTTAGGAGTAGATCCAAAGAAAGCTGACCAACAAATTCGTGGTGCAGTAGTTCTTCCACACGGTACTGGTAAAGTACAACGTGTATTAGTATTCGCTAAAGGTGAAAAAGCTAAAGAAGCTGAAGCTGCTGGTGCTGATTTCGTAGGCGATGCTGACATGATTAACAAAATCCAACAAGGTTGGTTCGATTTTGATGTAGTAGTAGCAACTCCAGACATGATGGCTGAAGTTGGTAAATTAGGACGTGTATTAGGACCTAAAGGTTTAATGCCAAACCCGAAAACAGGTACAGTTACATTTGACGTAACAAAAGCTGTTAACGAAATCAAAGCTGGTAAAGTTGAATACCGTGTTGATAAAGCAGGTAACATTCACGTGCCAATCGGTAAAGTATCTTTCGAAAACGAAAAGTTAGTAGAAAACTTTACAACAATCTTTGAAACAATGGTAAAAGTTAAACCTGCTGCTGCTAAAGGAACATACATGAAGAACGTAGCAATCACTTCAACTATGGGCCCTGGTATCAAAGTAGATCCAGCTAGTTTCTAAGATAAAAAACAAAGTTGACAATTCGACAAGAACTCTCTATAATGGAGATTGTCTTGCTAATTAAATAGACTACCGTAGACAGTAGGTGCTTATGCTTAATATCCTACCGAGGTGTATAACTGATAAATTCGTGCATATACAACCTCCATGTCTTTTTTTGAAAAGTTCGTGGAGGTTTTGCTATGGTTACACTTTTGCGGTATACACACAAAAATCCACAGGAGGTGTAATAAATGAGCGCAGTATTAGAAGCTAAAAAACAAGTTGTATCTGAAGTAGCTGCTAAATTACGTGATAGTAAATCAACAATTGTTGTTGACTACCGTGGTTTAAATGTTGCTGAAGTAACTGAATTACGTAAGCAATTACGTGAAGCTGGCGTTGAGTTCAAAGTTTACAAAAACACTTTAACTCGTCGTGCTGCTGAAGAGGCTGGTTTAGCTGGTTTAAACGAATCATTAACTGGTCCAAACGCAATCGCGTTTAGTACGGAGGATGTAATTGCTCCTGCTAAAGTAATCAACGATTTCGCTAAAAAACACGAAGCTTTAGAAATTAAAGCTGGTGTAATCGAAGGAAACGTTGCTACTGTTGAAGAAGTTAAAGCTCTTGCTGAACTTCCTTCTCGCGAAGGTTTACTTTCTATGTTGCTTAGCGTGCTACAAGCACCAATCCGCAACTTCGCTCTTGCAACTAAAGCAGTTGCAGAACAAAAAGAAGAACAAGGCGCTTAATGCCAAGATCGCTTAAAATATATAATTTAAAGGTATAAACAAGGAGGAAATTAACAATGACTAAAGAACAAATCATTGAAGCAGTTAAAAACATGACTGTATTAGAATTAAATGACTTAGTAAAAGCAATCGAAGAAGAGTTCGGCGTAACTGCTGCTGCTCCTATGGTAATGGCTGGTGGAGCTGTTGAAGCTGCTGCTGAGCAAACTGAATTTGATTTAGTATTAACTAGCCCTGGCGACCAAAAAATCAAAGTAATCAAAGTTGTTCGTGAATTAACTGGTTTAGGATTAAAAGAAGCTAAAGAATTAGTTGACAACACTCCTAAAGCAATTAAAGAAGGAATCAGCAAAGAAGAAGCTGAAGAAATGAAAGCTAAACTTGAAGAAGTTGGCGCTAACGTAGAAGTTAAGTAATTTCTAAAAGTTTTTAGAAAGCTCGCATTTATGCGAGCTTTTTTTGTACATATGGGGTTACTTTTGGGAAGACTGTTGATAAGTATATATATGGAAGAAGGATTTTTTATGGCAGATCATTATTTTACAAATCAACCGAATAGTAAAACTGATAAAAAGGTATTTTCATTTACTTTGAGAGGGAATGATTTGAAGTTCCAATCTGATTCAGGTGTTTTTTCTAGGAATGAAGTTGATTTTGGATCCCGTGTTTTAATTAACGTGTTCACATTTCCGGAAATTGAAGGTAATATTTTAGATGTTGGATGTGGGTACGGTCCAATAGGATTATCAATCGCGAAAGATGGTTCTAGTCGAATGGTGGAAATGGTCGATGTGAATTTAAGGGCGATTGAATTAGCAAAAGAAAATGCGAATGTAAATAAAATAGAAAATGTGAAAATCTATGAAAGTAGCATCTATGAAAATGTAACTGGTGAATATGCAGCTATTTTAACAAATCCGCCAATTCGCGCTGGGAAAAGTGTTGTTCATGAAATTTTAAAAGGTGCTCATGATAAATTACTTCCTGGTGGAGAGCTTTGGGTAGTAATAAAAAAGAAGCAAGGAGCACCATCTGCTCTTGATTTATTAAAAGAAACTTTCGACGAGGTTGAGGTAGTAAAAAAAGATAAAGGATATTATATCATAAAAAGTAAAAAAGATTGACTGTAATTTTTGCTTGTGATAGTATTATTAAATGCCAATATATATTTATTTTCAAAAATGATTTTTTGAAAGTGGGTATATTTCTATATTCTTTGGAAATGATAGTAAAATGACTGTCGTTGAGTTTAATAAATGGTTTTCATTTTGAAACCATTTTATTTTTTGTTTAACAAGTAAGGGATGTTTTCTGCTTATTTGTTACTATTTTTTTGTTTTAAATACTCTTATTTAAGGGGTGAATATGTTGACAGGTCAACTAGTTCAATATGGACGACACCGCCAACGCAGAAGTTATGCTCGTATCAGTGAAGTTTTAGAGTTACCTAACTTAATTGAAATTCAAACAGCATCTTACCAATGGTTCTTAGATGAAGGTTTGAGAGAAATGTTCCAAGACATTTCACCAATTGAGGATTTCACAGGTAATCTATCATTAGAATTCATTGATTACAGTTTAGGTGAGCCGAAGTATGTTGTAGAAGAATCGAAAGAGCGTGACGTAAACTACGCTGCTCCACTTCGAGTGAAAGTTCGCCTATTAAATAAGGAAACTGGCGAAGTAAAGGAGCAAGACGTTTTCATGGGGGATTTCCCACTGATGACGGATACAGGCACATTCATTATTAATGGTGCTGAACGTGTAATCGTTTCACAATTAGTACGTTCTCCAAGTGTGTACTATAGTGGAAAGATCGACAAAAATGGTAAAAAAGGTTATACGGCTACAGTTATTCCGAACCGCGGTGCTTGGTTAGAGTACGAAACGGACGCGAAGGATGTAGTTTATGTACGTATTGACCGTACAAGAAAATTACCGGTAACGGTACTACTACGTTCGCTTGGGTTTGGTACAGACCAAGAGATTCTAGACTTATTAGGCGAAAATGAATACCTACGTAATACTCTTGAAAAAGATAACACAGATAGCACTGAAAAGGCGCTTCTTGAAATCTATGAAAGATTACGTCCAGGTGAACCACCTACAGTAGAAAACGCTAAAAACCTATTAATTACTCGCTTCTTTGATCCGAAGCGTTATGACTTAGCTAGCGTTGGACGCTACAAAATAAATAAAAAATTACACATTAAAAATAGACTATTTAACCAACGTATTGCAGAAACATTAGTGGATCCAGAAACTGGTGAAATTATTGTAGAAAAAGGGACAACTCTTGATCGCCGTACGTTAGACCGTATTATTCCATTCTTAGAAAAGAATATCGGTGAAAAAGTTGCTCACCCTGCTGCTGGCGTATTAGAAGATGAGATTACTTTACAATCTATTAAAATTTACGCTCCTGTAGAAGATGGGGAACAAGTTATTCAAGTTATTGGAAATGCGAATGTAAGCAAAAATGTGAAAAACATTTCACCTGCGGACATTATCTCTTCAATTTCTTACTTCTTTAACCTGCTACATAACGTAGGTGACACTGACGATATTGACCATTTAGGAAATCGTCGTTTACGTTCAGTTGGTGAATTACTTCAAAACCAATTCCGTATCGGTCTATCTCGTATGGAACGTGTAGTACGTGAACGTATGTCAATTCAAGATACAAACGCAGTTACTCCACAGGCATTAATTAATATTCGCCCTGTAATTGCATCAATAAAAGAATTCTTTGGTAGTTCACAGCTATCTCAATTCATGGACCAAACAAATCCTCTTGCTGAATTAACTCATAAACGAAGACTATCAGCACTTGGACCAGGTGGTTTAACACGTGAACGTGCAGGATTTGAAGTACGTGACGTTCATTATTCTCACTATGGTCGTATGTGTCCGATTGAAACTCCTGAGGGACCAAACATCGGATTAATTAACTCACTTTCTTCTTATGCAAAAGTAAATCAATTTGGTTTCATAGAAACACCTTATCGTCGTGTAGACCCTGAAACTGGTCGTCTAACTGATAAAATTGATTACTTAACTGCTGATGAAGAGGATCTATACGTTGTAGCCCAAGCGAATGCTCGTTTAGGTGAAGATGGTAGTTTCTTAGATGAAGATGTAGTTGCTCGTTTCCGTGGAGACAACACAGTTGTAAAACGTGAGCGTATTGACTACATGGATGTATCTCCTAAACAAGTAGTATCAGCTGCGACAGCATGTATTCCATTCTTAGAGAACGATGACTCGAACCGTGCCCTAATGGGAGCGAACATGCAACGTCAAGCAGTACCATTGTTAAACCCTGAATCTCCAATCGTAGGTACAGGTATGGAATACGTTTCAGCAAAAGACTCAGGTGCTGCAGTAATTTGTAAACACCCAGGTATCGTTGAACGTGTTGAAGCGAAAGAAGTTTGGGTACGTCGCTACTTAGAAGTAGATGGACAAAAAGTTAAAGGTGACCTTGATAAATACCGTATGTTAAAATTCGTACGTTCTAACCAAGGTACTTGTTATAACCAACGCCCAATCGTAAGTGTTGGTGATGAAGTAGTAAGAGGCGAAATTCTTGCAGATGGACCTTCAATGGAAAAAGGTGAATTAGCTCTAGGACGTAACGTATTAGTTGCATTCATGACATGGGATGGTTACAACTACGAGGATGCGATCATTATGAGTCGCCGACTAGTTAAAGAAGATGTTTACACTTCAGTTCATATTGAAGAATATGAGTCAGAAGCACGTGATACAAAATTAGGACCTGAAGAAATCACTCGTGATATTCCAAACGTTGGTGAAGATGCGCTTAAAAATCTTGATGAGCGTGGAATTATCCGAATTGGTGCAGAAGTTAAAGATGGAGATTTATTAGTTGGTAAAGTAACGCCTAAAGGGGTTACTGAATTAACTGCTGAAGAACGTCTTCTACACGCAATCTTCGGTGAAAAAGCTCGTGAAGTTCGCGATACATCATTACGTGTTCCACACGGTGGAGGCGGGATTATTCTTGATGTGAAAGTATTCACTCGTGAAAACGGTGATGAATTACCACCAGGAGTAAACCAACTTGTTCGTGCTTATATCGTTCAGAAACGTAAAATCTCTGAAGGGGATAAAATGGCTGGACGACATGGTAACAAAGGGGTTATCTCTCGTATTTTACCAGAAGAAGATATGCCATTCTTACCTGATGGAACGCCAGTTGATATCATGTTAAATCCATTAGGGGTACCTTCTCGTATGAACATCGGTCAGGTATTAGAGCTACACTTAGGTATGGCTGCAAGATATCTTGGTATTCATGTTGCTTCTCCAGTATTTGACGGAGCACGTGAGGAAGATGTTTGGGGAACAATTGAAGAAGCTGGTATGGCACGTGATGCAAAAACTGTACTATATGATGGACGTAGTGGTGAGCCTTTCGATAACCGTGTTTCTGTAGGTGTCATGTATATGATCAAACTTGCACACATGGTTGACGATAAGTTACATGCTCGTTCAACAGGACCATACTCACTTGTTACGCAACAACCACTTGGTGGTAAAGCACAATTTGGTGGACAGCGTTTTGGTGAGATGGAGGTTTGGGCACTTGAAGCATACGGTGCTGCTTATACATTACAAGAGATCTTAACAGTTAAATCTGATGACGTTGTTGGCCGTGTGAAAACATATGAAGCAATCGTTAAAGGTGAAAATGTACCAGAACCAGGAGTTCCAGAATCATTCAAAGTATTGATTAAGGAATTACAATCACTAGGTATGGATGTTAAAATGATGTCTGCTACAGATCAAGAAATCGAAATGCGCGATACTGAAGATGATGATCAAGCATCAGAACATTTAGCGATGGATATGGAATACGTAAAAGAATAAGTATTATATAGGGTAAATCCTTAGGACAGAAAGGGAGGTAGGCCCCTTGATAGATGTAAATAAATTCGAGTATATGAAGATCGGACTTGCATCGCCTGACAAAATTCGCTCGTGGTCATACGGGGAAATTAAAAAACCTGAAACAATTAACTACCGTACATTAAAACCTGAAAAAGATGGTCTTTTCTGTGAACGCATTTTCGGTCCTACGAAAGATTGGGAATGTCACTGCGGAAAATATAAACGTGTACGTTATAAAGGTGTAGTTTGTGATCGCTGTGGAGTTGAAGTAACGCGTGCAAAAGTACGTCGTGAGCGTATGGGTCACATCGAATTAGCTGCACCAGTATCACATATTTGGTATTTCAAAGGTATTCCAAGCCGAATGGGACTTGTTTTAGACATGTCCCCTCGTGCTCTGGAAGAAGTAATCTACTTTGCTTCATACGTAGTAACTGAAGCTGGAGATACTCCTCTAGAAAAGAAACAATTGCTTTCTGAGAAAGAATTCCGTGCTTATCGTGAGCGTTACGGTCAAACTTTCCAAGCATCTATGGGTGCTGAAGCAATTAAAAAACTATTGAGCGATATTAATCTTGTAAAAGATGTTGATTCTTTAAAAGAAGAGTTAAAAACTGCTCAAGGTCAACGTCGTACAAGAGCAATTAAACGTTTAGAAGTATTAGAAGCATTCCGTAACTCTGGTAATGAACCTTCTTGGATGATCTTAGATGTTCTTCCAGTAATCCCACCTGAATTACGACCAATGGTTCAATTAGATGGTGGACGTTTTGCAACTTCAGATCTAAACGATTTATATCGTCGTGTAATTAACCGTAACAACCGTTTAAAACGTTTATTAGACCTTGGTGCACCAAGCATCATCGTACAAAACGAAAAACGTATGCTTCAAGAAGCAGTTGATGCGTTGATTGACAATGGTCGTCGTGGCCGTCCAGTTACTGGACCAGGTAACCGTCCATTAAAATCTCTTTCTCACATGCTTAAAGGTAAGCAAGGACGTTTCCGTCAAAACTTACTTGGTAAACGTGTTGACTACTCTGGCCGTTCGGTTATCGTTGTAGGACCTAACTTACAAATGTATCAATGTGGATTACCAAAAGAAATGGCAATTGAATTATTCAAGCCATTCGTGATGAAAGAATTAGTAGAGCGTGGATTAGCACATAACATTAAGAGTGCAAAGCGTAAAATTGAAAGATTAAATCCAGAAATTTGGGATGTATTAGAATCAGTTATACGTGAGCACCCGGTGTTACTAAACCGTGCCCCAACTCTACACAGACTTGGTATCCAAGCGTTCGAACCTACATTAGTAGAAGGCCGTGCAATCCGTCTACATCCACTTGTATGTACTGCATACAATGCCGATTTTGATGGTGACCAAATGGCTGTTCACGTACCGTTATCAAGTGAAGCTCAAGCAGAAGCTCGTATTTTAATGCTTGCAGCACAAAACATCCTGAATCCGAAAGATGGTAAACCAGTCGTTACACCATCTCAAGATATGGTATTAGGTAACTATTACCTAACTCTTGAGCGTGCAGGCGCTGTCGGTGAAGGTATGGTATTTAAAGATATTAATGAAGCGTTAATTGCATACCAAAATGGTTATGTACATTTACATTCTCGTGTTGGTGTTGCAGCAAATTCATTAAATAACGAAACATTTACTGAAGAACAAAATAATTCATTATTAATCACAACGGTTGGTAAGTTAATCTTCAATGAAATCTTACCTACTTCGTTCCCGTATATTAATGAGCCTACTCAGAGTAACCTTGAGAAGGAAACTCCTCAGATGTATTTTGTAGCTAAAGGATCGAATATTAAAGAAATTATTGAAAGTAGAGAAGAAATTGCTCCTTTCAAAAAGAAAATACTTGGAAATATCATCGCAGAAGTATTTAAACGTTTCAAAATTACTGAAACGTCAAAAATGCTAGACCGCATGAAGGATCTTGGATTTAGACACTCTACTAAAGCTGGAATTACAGTTGGTGTATCCGATATCATCGTATTACCTGAAAAGCAATTAATTATTGCTGAAGCTCAAGAAAAAGTAGATAAAGTACTAAAACAATTCCGTCGTGGTTTAATCACAGAAGAAGAGCGTTACGATCGTGTAATCGCAATTTGGAGTGATGCAAAGGATGTAATTCAAGGCAAACTGATGGCTTCCCTAAATAAACGTAACCCAATCTTTATGATGAGTGACTCTGGTGCCCGTGGTAACGCATCAAACTTCACTCAGCTTGCAGGTATGCGTGGTCTGATGGCCAATCCGGCTGGTCGTATTATCGAGTTACCAATCAAGTCTTCATTCCGTGAAGGTCTAACGGTACTTGAATACTTCATCTCTACACACGGTGCACGTAAAGGTCTTGCCGATACAGCACTTAAAACAGCCGATTCAGGTTACTTAACTCGTCGTCTAGTTGACGTTGCACAAGATGTAATCGTTCGTCAAGATGATTGTGGTACTGACCGTGGCTTACATGTAAAAGCAATCAAAGAAGGTAACGAAATTATTGAAGGATTATACGATCGTTTAGTTGGTCGTCATATACGTTCAACAATACGCCACCCAGAAACTGGTGTATTACTTGCTCAAGAGAACGATTTAATTACAGAAGACTTAGCTCGTGAAATTATCGATGCTGGTATTGAAGAAGTTAATATCCGTTCTGCGTTCACATGTAATACTAACCATGGAGTATGTAAAAAATGTTATGGCCGTAACTTAGCTACTGGTGCTGAGGTTGAAGTTGGTGAGGCAGTAGGTATTATTGCTGCACAATCAATCGGTGAACCAGGTACACAGTTAACGATGCGTACATTCCATACAGGTGGGGTAGCAGGAGACGATATCACTCAAGGTTTACCTCGTATTCAAGAGCTATTTGAAGCGCGTAATCCTAAAGGTCAAGCGGTTATTTCTGAAATTGATGGTATTATTTCAATTTCTACTGACGCTAAAGATAAACAAGAAATTATTGTTCAAGGCTCAGTAGAATCTAGAAACTACCCAGTTCCTTATGGCGCTAGACTAAAAGTTCAAGAAGGCGAAGCGATTGAACGCGGTCAAGTAATGACTGAAGGTTCAATTGATCCTAAAGAACTTCTAAAAGTAAAAGGTACAAATGCTGTTCAAGAATACTTATTACGTGAAGTTCAAAAAGTATACCGTATGCAAGGGGTAGAAATTGGTGACAAGCACGTAGAGGTAATGGTTCGTCAAATGCTGAAGAAAGTTCGTGTAATGGATGCAGGTGAGACTACTTTACTACCTGGTACATTATTAGAACTACACCAGTTTACTGAAGCAAATAAAGAAGCTTTATTTGCAGGTAAACAACCAGCTACTGCGCGCCCATTATTACTAGGTATTACAAAAGCATCATTAGAAACAGACTCATTCCTTTCTGCTGCATCATTCCAAGAAACAACGCGTGTATTAACAGACGCTGCGATTAAAGGAAAACGTGATGAGTTGCTAGGATTAAAAGAGAATGTTATTATAGGTAAGTTGGTTCCAGCTGGTACTGGTATGAACAGATACCGTAAAGTAGATCTTGTAAAGGATTTAACTGAATCAGTTGAAATGAATGAAGAAGTATTAGTTGAAAAATAATCTTAAAATATTTTAAAACTTGAGTTGACATCATTTGATGAAAAATGATAAGATATTCAAGGTTGCTCCTAGACAATAGCACTGCTAATCTAAGCAGGTTAGATCCGGGGCTAATTTAGGAATATACAGGTTAAAACTGTTTTTGTGAGAAGGAGGGCTTCTTCCTTCTTGCAAAAACTTTGTTTTCAACTTATTATGAACCACCTGGATGTGTGGTCTTATAAATATTTGAAGGGAGGAAAACTCATGCCTACTATTAACCAGTTAGTGCGTAATGGACGTACTTCTAAAGTATGGAAATCAAAATCACCAGCATTAAATAAAGGTTTCAACTCATTAAAGAAAAAATCAACTGATTTATCAGCTCCACAAAAACGTGGTGTTTGTACTCGTGTTGGTACAATGACTCCAAAGAAACCAAACTCAGCTTTACGTAAATATGCTCGTGTGCGTTTAACTAACCAAATCGAGGTAACTGCTTATATCCCAGGTATCGGACACAACTTACAAGAACACAGTGTTGTTCTTATCCGTGGTGGACGTGTAAAAGATTTACCGGGGGTACGTTACCATATCGTTCGTGGTGCATTAGATACTGCAGGTGTTGACAAACGTATGCAAGGTCGTTCTAAATATGGAACTAAGAGACCAAAAGCAGCTAAGAAGTAATAAATAACAACTAGCCGAAAGGAGGAAATAACATGCCACGTAAAGGTCCTGTTGCAAAAAGAGATGTATTGCCAGATCCACTTTATAATTCAAAATTAGTTTCTCGTTTAATCAACAAAATGATGATTGACGGAAAAAGAGGAAAGTCTCAAGCTATCTTATACGGAGCATTTGAATTAATCCAAGAACGTTCTGGTAAAGAACCAATGGAAGTATTCGAAGCAGCTCTTAAAAATA
This sequence comes from Gottfriedia sp. NPDC057948, assembly GCF_042887255.1. Lineage (NCBI taxonomy): Bacteria > Bacillati > Bacillota > Bacilli > Caryophanales > Bacillaceae > Gottfriedia > Gottfriedia sp. NPDC057948. Next base: position 38,249 of record NZ_JBHVPN010000020.1, on the reverse strand, counting down.
TCATGCCAGTTCTAGAAGTTAGAGCTCGTCGTGTTGGTGGTTCAAACTACCAAGTACCAGTTGAGGTTCGCCCTGAGCGCCGTACAACTTTAGGTCTTCGCTGGTTAGTTAACTATGCTCGTCTTCGTGGAGAAAAAACGATGGAAGAGCGTTTAGCTAATGAAATTCTTGATGCAGCTAACAACTCAGGTTCTGCAGTTAAGAAACGTGAAGATACACACAAAATGGCAGAAGCGAACAAAGCGTTTGCTCACTACCGTTGGTAAGATTAAAAGCAATTTAGTTATTTCTGCACATAATGAATGTTGGTTAAGTCGTTCACCTATTTCTAATTTAGCTTGCTAGATTAAGTAGGTGAACGTCGGATTACATAACTTAGGATGACATAATAGTTCCTTGCTTGTAGTGCTTGCTTAACTTAATAACATGAAATATGTATGGGAATAACTTTTTCTTGTACTAAAAAATCCTAACTAATACTGGAAGGGAGAAAGAACCCTGATGACTAGAGAGTTCTCCTTAAATAACACTCGTAATATCGGGATCATGGCTCACATTGATGCTGGTAAAACAACAACAACAGAGCGTATCCTTTATTACACAGGTCGTATTCACAAAATTGGTGAAACTCATGAAGGAGCTTCACAAATGGACTGGATGGAGCAAGAGCAAGAGCGTGGTATCACTATCACATCTGCTGCTACAACAGCTCAGTGGAATAACCACCGTGTAAATATCATTGATACTCCAGGTCACGTAGACTTCACTGTAGAAGTTGAACGTTCACTACGTGTACTTGATGGCGCAGTAGCAGTACTTGATGCTCAATCAGGTGTTGAACCTCAAACTGAAACAGTTTGGCGTCAAGCAACTACTTACGGAGTTCCACGTGTAGTATTCGTTAACAAAATGGATAAAATCGGCGCGGATTTCTTATACTCTGTAGGAACATTGCACGATCGTTTACAAGCTAACGCACACCCAATCCAATTAGCGATGGGTGCTGAAGATAACTTCTGGGGAATCGTTGACCTAGTTGAAATGAAAGCTATTAAGTACAATAATGACTTAGGAACTGACATTGAAACAATTGAAATTCCAGAGGAATATCAAGAACTAGCTGAAGAATACCGTGGTCGTTTAATCGAAGCAGTAGCTGAGCTTGACGAAGAATTAATGATGAAATATCTTGAAGGTGAAGAAATCACACTTGCAGAATTAAAAGCTGCAATTCGTACAGCGACTTGTTCAGTTCAATTCTTCCCAGTAGTATGTGGTTCTGCTTTCAAAAACAAAGGTGTTCAATTAATGCTTGATGCAGTAATTGACTACTTACCATCACCATTAGATGTACCAGCAATTATGGGAACTATTCCTGATACTGATGAAGAAAAGGTTGTTCCTTCAAGTGATGACGAGCCTTTCGCTGCTTTAGCATTCAAAATCATGACTGATCCTTATGTTGGTAAATTAACGTTCTTCCGTGTATACGCTGGTACGTTAGAATCTGGTTCATACGTTCAAAACTCTACAAAAGGTAAGCGTGAGCGTGTAGGACGTATCCTACAAATGCATGCTAACTCTCGTCAAGAGATTTCGAAAGTATTTGCTGGAGACATCGCTGCTGCAGTAGGTCTTAAAGACACTACAACTGGAGATACACTTTGTGATGAAAAGAATTTAGTTATTCTTGAGTCTATGGAATTCCCAGAACCAGTTATTCACATTGCAATCGAACCAAAATCTAAGGCTGACCAAGATAAAATGGGTCAAGCATTAACAAAATTAACAGAAGAAGATCCAACATTCCGTGCACATACAGATCAAGAAACTGGTCAAACAATCATCGGTGGTATGGGTGAACTTCACCTTGACATCATCGTTGACCGTATGCGTCGTGAATTCAAAGTTGAAGCTAACGTAGGTGCTCCTCAAGTAGCATACCGTGAAACTTTCCGTTCTTCTGCACAAGTAGAAGGTAAATTCGTACGTCAATCAGGTGGACGTGGACAATTCGGTCACGTTTGGATTGAATTCTCACCAAACGAAGAAGGAAAAGGCTTTGAGTTTGAAAACGGTATCGTTGGTGGTGTTGTTCCTCGTGAATACATCCCAGCAGTTGCTGCAGGTCTTGAAGATTCTCTTAAAAATGGTGTATTAGCTGGATTCCCACTAATCGACATTAAAGCTCGTCTATTTGACGGTTCATACCATGATGTTGACTCGAATGAGATGGCATTTAAAGTAGCAGCATCGTTAGCTCTTAAAAATGCTGTTAAGAAATGTAACCCAGTTCTACTTGAACCACTTATGAAAGTAGAAGTTGTTATCCCTGAGGAATACTTAGGAGATATCATGGGTGATATCACTTCTCGTCGTGGACGCGTTGAAGGTATGGAAGCTCGCGGAAACGCTCAAGTAGTACGTGCAATGGTACCACTTTCTGAAATGTTTGGTTATGCAACTTCATTACGTTCTAACACTCAAGGTCGTGGAACGTTCTCAATGGTATTTGACCATTACGAAGATGTACCAAAATCAATTTCTGAAGAAATTATCAAAAAATATAAAGGTGAGTAATTGATTATTTAGTTCTCATCATGTATAACTATTTATGTTAGCTATAAAGGGGACTCGCCCCTTTATGGCATAATAATAAAACTAAAAATTAATTTTCTTAATTATAAGGAGGATTTTTACAATGGGTAAAGCTAAATTCGAACGTGTAAAACCACACGTTAACATTGGTACAATCGGACACGTTGACCATGGTAAAACAACATTAACTGCTGCTATTACAACTGTATTAGCTAAAGTAGGTGGAGCTGAAGCTCGCGCTTACGATCAAATCGACGGAGCTCCAGAAGAAAGAGAACGTGGAATCACAATCTCTACTGCACACGTTGAGTACGAAACAGAAACTCGTCACTATGCACACGTTGACTGCCCAGGTCACGCTGACTATGTTAAAAACATGATCACTGGTGCTGCTCAAATGGACGGTGGTATCTTAGTAGTATCTGCTGCTGATGGTCCAATGCCTCAAACTCGTGAGCACATTCTTTTATCTCGTCAAGTAGGTGTACCTTACATCGTAGTATTCATGAACAAATGTGACATGGTTGACGACGAAGAATTACTTGAATTAGTTGAAATGGAAATCCGTGATCTTTTATCAGAGTACGATTTCCCAGGTGACGATATTCCAGTAATCAAAGGTTCTGCTCTTAAAGCTCTTGAAGGAGATGCTGAGTGGGAAGCTAAAATTCATGAATTAATGGCTGAAGTTGATTCTTACATCCCAACACCAACTCGTGAAACTGACAAGCCTTTCTTAATGCCAGTTGAGGATGTATTCTCAATCACTGGTCGTGGAACAGTAGCTACTGGTCGTGTTGAGCGTGGAGTAGTTAAAGTTGGTGAAGTAATCGAAATCATCGGTTTCACTGAAGAGCCAAAAACAACTACTGTAACAGGTGTTGAAATGTTCCGTAAACTTCTTGACCAAGCAGAAGCTGGAGATAACATCGGTGCACTTCTTCGTGGGGTTGCTCGTGACGATATCCAACGTGGTCAAGTTTTAGCTAAACCAGGTTCAGTTAAACAACACACTAAGTTCAAAGCTGAAGTTTACGTTTTATCTAAAGAAGAAGGTGGACGTCACACTCCATTCTTCGCTAACTACCGTCCACAATTCTATTTCCGTACAACTGACGTAACTGGAATCATCCAATTACCAGAAGGCGTTGAAATGGTTATGCCTGGCGACAACATCGAAATGACTGTTGAATTAATCAACGGAATCGCTGTTGAAGAAGGAACTAAGTTCTCTATCCGTGAGGGTGGACGTACTGTAGGCGCTGGCGTAGTTGCTACAATCGTTGAATAATTAAACTTAAAAGCTTAGAAGATCTTTTCTTCTAAGCTTTTTTTTTATAAGTAAATTGGAAATATTTAAAATATGCAATAAAACCGATTCTTGCTTGATTTTAATAATTGAAGATAATATAATAACTAAGTACTGAAGACGACGAGAACATTATTTATTTAAACTTATAACAAATGCTTGCAATAGCATTATTTTTTATGTATAATAGATGATGTTGGTCTTTGACTGCGTAGAAGTGGAAGGTTGCTGATACACCCGGCCGCTTTGCCATGGCGAGTGTAAGGAAATTTCCACGGAGTATGTCTATTATTTAAATAGGCGAAAAAGGAGGGAAAATTATGGCAAAAGAAAAAATTCGTATTCGTTTAAAAGCTTATGATCACCGTATTTTAGATCAATCTGCAGAGAAAATCGTTGAAACAGCGAAACGTTCAGGTGCTTCTGTATCTGGTCCGATTCCGTTACCAACTGAGAAATCAATTTACACGATCCTTCGTGCGGTTCATAAATACAAAGATTCTCGTGAGCAATTCGAAATGCGCACTCACAAACGTTTAATCGATATCGTGAATCCAACTCCACAAACAGTTGATTCATTAATGAGACTAGATTTACCATCTGGCGTTGATATTGAAATCAAACTTTAATAAAATTATATATAAATTCAGGAGGTGTGACTTATGACTAAAGGAATCTTAGGGAAAAAGATCGGTATGACACAAGTATTTGCTGAAAACGGCGAGTTAATTCCAGTAACTGTAATCGAAGCTACTCCAAACGTGGTTTTACAAAAGAAAACTACTGAAACTGATGGCTACGAAGCTATCCAAATCGGTTTCGCTGACAAACGTGAAAAATTAGCTAACAAACCAGAAAAAGGGCACTCTGCTAAGGCAAACACTGCACCTAAGCGCTTCGTTCGTGAACTTCGCAACGCTGACGTATCAGCTTATGAAGTTGGTCAAGAAGTCAAAGTAGATATTTTTGCAAATGGTGACATCGTTGATGTAACTGGAACTTCAAAAGGTAAAGGATTCCAAGGTAGCATTAAGCGCCACGGACAATCTCGTGGGCCAATGTCTCACGGTTCTCGTTACCACCGTCGTCCAGGTTCAATGGGTCCTGTTGCTCCGAACCGTGTATTCAAAAACAAAGCTTTACCTGGTCAAATGGGTGGAGAAAAAGTAACTGTACAAAACCTACAAATCGTTAAAGTTGACGTTGAACGTAACTTACTTTTAGTAAAAGGTAATGTACCAGGTTCTAAAAAATCTTACGTTACAATCCGTACTGCGGTTAAATCTAAATAATTAATTTAGAAGAAAGGAGGAAATAAAATGCCTAAAGTTACTATGTTTAATCAAACAGGCGCTCAAGTAGGAGAAATCGAATTAGCTGATGCTGTATTCGGGATAGCTCCAAACGAACATGCTTTATTTGATGCTGTAATGATGCAACGTGCATCTTTACGTCAAGGTACTCACAAAGTTAAAACACGTTCTGAAGTACGTGGTGGTGGTCGTAAACCATGGAAACAAAAAGGAACTGGACGTGCTCGTCAAGGTTCAATCCGTTCTCCACAATGGCGTGGTGGTGGTATCGTATTCGGTCCAGCTCCAAGATCATACTCTTATAAATTACCTAAAAAGGTACGTCGCTTAGCGATTAAATCTGCTTTATCTACTAAAGTATTAGAACAAAGCATGCTAGTTCTTGAAGATTTAGCGTTAAACGCACCAAAAACAAAAGATATGGTTACTGTTTTAACTGGCTTATCAGTTGCTAAGAAAGTTTTAATCGTAACAGCTGACCTAAATGAAAACGTAGCTTTATCTGCTCGCAATATCCCTGGAATCACAGTACTTGCAGCAAATGAAGTAAACGTAATCGACGTTTTACATCATGATACATTAATCATGACTAAAGCTGCGGTGGAAAAAGTAGAGGAGGTGCTTGCGTAATGAAGGATCCTCGTGATATTATCAAACGCCCAGTTATCACTGAAGCTTCTATGGAAGCAATCGCTGAAAAAAAATACACTTTTGAAGTAGATGTAAGAGCTAACAAAACTGAAGTTAAAGATGCTGTTGAAGCAATCTTCGGTGTTAAAGTAGAAAAAGTTAACGTAATGAACTACAAAGGTAAGTTTAAGCGTATGGGTAAACATGCTGGTTACACAAACCGTCGTAGAAAAGCAATCGTTAAATTAACTGCTGATAGCCAAGAAATCACATTATTCGAAGGCGTTTAATACTAACTACTAGAAAAGGAGGGAAATTACGATGGGAATCAAAAAGTATAAACCAACCACTAACGGTCGCCGTGGAATGACTACTAATGATTTTGCTGAGATCACTACTGACAAACCAGAAAAATCATTATTAGCTCCACTTAGCAAAAAAGCTGGCCGTAACAACCAAGGTAAAATTACTGTTCGTCACCAAGGTGGTGGACACAAACGTCAATACCGTATCATCGATTTCAAACGAGATAAAGATGGTATACCAGGACGCGTTGCTACAATCGAGTACGATCCAAACCGTTCTGCAAACATTGCGTTAATCAACTACGCTGATGGAGAAAAACGTTACATTCTAGCTCCTAAAAATTTAGTAGTAGGAATGGAAATCGTTTCAGGTCCTGAAGCTGATATTAAAGTAGGTAACGCTTTACCACTTGTAAACATTCCAGTAGGTACTACAATCCACAACATCGAGTTAAAACCAGGTCGTGGAGGACAATTAGTACGTTCAGCTGGTACTTCTGCTCAAGTATTAGGTAAAGAAGATCGTTATGTACTTGTTCGTTTAAACTCTGGTGAAGTACGTATGGTATTAGCTACTTGCCGCGCGACAGTAGGTCAAGTAGGTAATGAACAACACGAACTTATTAACATCGGTAAAGCTGGTCGTTCTCGTTGGATGGGTAAACGCCCAACTGTACGTGGATCTGTAATGAACCCAGTTGATCACCCACACGGTGGTGGTGAAGGACGCTCTCCAATCGGACGTAAATCACCAATGTCTCCATGGGGTAAACCAACTCTTGGTTACAAAACTCGTAAGAAAAACAAAGCGTCAGACAAGTTTATCGTTCGTCGTCGTAAAAAATAACGCGATTGTGCTACGGTTCACTAGAACCGTAGGTCAATCACGAAGGGAGGTACCACAATGGGACGCAGCCTAAAAAAAGGTCCATTTATTGATGATCACTTATTAGCTAAAGTTGAGAAATTAAACGAAACTGACTCTAAGCAAGTTGTTAAAACTTGGTCACGTCGTTCGACTATTTTCCCACAATTTATCGGACATACTATTGCAGTATACGATGGTCGTAAACACGTACCTGTATATGTATCGGAAGATATGATAGGTCACAAACTTGGTGAATTTGCTCCAACTCGTACTTACAAAGGTCACGATGCGGATGACAAGAAAACTAGAAGATAATGAGAGGAGGCACTCCAATGCAAGCTAAAGCTGTACTGAGAACAGTTCGTATCGCTCCTCGTAAAGTTCGTCTAGTAGTCGATTTAATCCGAGGTAAACAAGTTGGCGAAGCGATCGCAATCCTTCGACATACACCAAAAACTGCTTCTCCTGTTGTAGAAAAATTATTAAAATCTGCTATTGCTAACGCAGAGCATAACTATGATATGGATGTTAATAACTTATACATCGAAAAAGTATTCGTTGATGAAGGTGCTACTTTAAAACGTTTCCGCCCTCGTGCACAAGGACGTGCTAGCGCAATCAACAAACGCACAAGCCACATTACAATCGTGGTATCAGAGAAGAAGGAGGGATAATCGATGGGACAAAAGGTAAATCCAGTCGGACTTCGTGTTGGTATTATTAAAGATTGGGAATCTAAATGGTACGCTGAAAAAGATTACGCTGATCTTTTACATGAAGACATCAAAATTCGTGAGTACATCAGCACTCGCTTAAAAGATTCTGCTGTATCTAAAGTAGAAATCGAAAGAGCTGCAAACCGTGTAAACATCACTGTTCACACTGCAAAACCAGGTATGGTAATCGGTAAAGGTGGTTCGGAAGTTGAAGCTCTTCGTAAAGCTTTAAACAACCTTACTGGCAAACGTGTTCATATCAACATCATCGAAATTAAAAGAGCAGATCTTGATGCTAAATTAGTAGCAGAAAACATCGCTCGTCAATTAGAAAACCGTGTTTCTTTCCGTCGTGCTCAAAAGCAAGTACTACAACGTACTATGCGTGCTGGTGCATTAGGAATCAAAACACAAGTTTCTGGTCGTCTTGGCGGAGCAGATATCGCTCGTTCTGAATCATATAGCGAAGGTACAGTGCCACTTCATACATTACGTGCAGACATCGACTATGCAGCTGCAGAAGCAGATACAACATACGGTAAACTTGGCGTAAAAGTATGGATTTACAAAGGTGAAGTTCTTCCTACAAAAAAGAAAGCTTCTGAGGAAGGAGGAAATTAATTATGTTAATGCCTAAACGTGTTAAATATAGAAGAGAGCATCGTGGAAAAATGCGTGGACGTGCCAAAGGTGGTACTGAAATCGCATTCGGTGAATTCGGTTTACAATCAACTGAAGCTTCTTGGATTACTAACCGTCAAATTGAAGCAGCGCGTCGTGCAATGACTCGTTACATGAAACGTGGCGGTAAAGTATGGATTAAGATCTTCCCTTCTAAGCCTTACACAGCTAAACCTCTTGAGGTTCGTATGGGTAGCGGTAAAGGTGCTCCAGAAGGTTGGGTTGCAGTTGTTAAACCTGGCAAAATTATGTTCGAAATCGCTGGTGTATCTGAAGAGGTAGCTCGTGAAGCACTTCGCTTAGCAGCTCACAAATTACCAGTTAAATGTAAATTCGTAAAACGCGAAGACAATGGTGGTGATTCTAATGAAAACTAATGAGATTCGCGATCTTACTACTGCTGAAATTGAATTAAAAGTGAAATCTCTTAAAGAAGAGTTATTCAACCTTCGTTTCCAATTAGCTACAGGTCAATTAGAGAACACTGCGCGTATTCGTGAGGTTCGTAAAGGTATTGCTCGTATGAAAACTGTAGTACGTGAAAGAGAAATTAACTCTAATAATTAATCATGAGGGGAGGTTTGCACAGTGAGCGAACGTAACCAACGTAAAGTTTACACAGGACGTGTAGTTTCTGATAAGATGGATAAGACAATTACTGTTGTAGTTGAAACTTATAAAACACATAAACTATACGGAAAACGCGTTAAATATTCTAAAAAATATAAAGCGCACGATGAGCTAAACGCTGCAAAAGTTGGCGATATCGTAAAAATCATGGAGACTCGTCCATTATCAGCTACAAAACGTTTCCGTTTAGTTGAAATCGTAGAAGAAGCTGTTATTATCTAATAGATGATCGGATATCATTCTTAATCCGAAAGGAGGTCAATTTGACATGATCCAACAAGAAACTCGTTTAAAAGTTGCTGACAATTCAGGTGCACGTGAATTACTTACTATTAAAGTATTAGGTGGTTCAGGCCGTAAAACTGCTAACATCGGTGATATCATCGTATGTACAGTTAAACAAGCAACACCAGGTGGCGTTGTTAAAAAAGGTGATGTAGTTAAAGCTGTTATCGTTCGTACGAAACGCGGTGTTCGTCGTCCAGACGGTACTTACATCAAATTTGATGAAAACGCAGCTGTTATCATTAAAGATGATAAGAGCCCACGTGGTACTCGTATTTTCGGACCAGTTGCACGTGAATTACGTGATAGCAACTTCATGAAAATCGTATCATTAGCTCCAGAAGTACTTTAATTAATGTACTTTAATAAATACTTCAGAAAGCCTTATTAAGGAGGTGCACGAAGAAGATGCATGTAAAAAAAGGTGATAAAGTTCAAGTTATTTCTGGTAAAGACAAAGGAAAACAAGGTGTTATCCTAGCTGCTTTTCCTAAGAATAACCGCGTACTAGTTGAAGGTGTTAACATCATTAAAAAACACTCAAAACCTACTCAAGCTAACCCACAAGGTGGCATCATCGAGAAAGAAGCACCAATCCATGTTTCTAATGTTATGGCATTAGATCCAAAAACTGGAGTACCTACACGCGTAGGTTACCAATTAGTGGATGGTAAAAAAGTACGTATTGCAAAAAAATCAGGCGAATTACTTGATAAATAATAGAAATTTATGAAAGGAGGTCAACTGAATGAACCGCCTAGTCGAGAAATATCAAAATGAAATCACTCCTGCTCTAGTGAGCAAGTTTAACTATAAATCAGTTATGCAAGTGCCAAAAATTGAAAAGATCGTCATCAACATGGGTGTTGGTGAGGCTGTTTCAAATTCAAAAGCATTAGATACTGCTGTTGAGGAATTAACTTTAATCGCAGGTCAAAAACCTGTTGTAACTAGAGCTAAAAAATCAATCGCTCAATTCCGTCTTCGTGAAGGAATGCCTATCGGTGCTAAAGTTACATTACGTGGTGAGCGTATGTACGAATTCTTTGAAAAATTAGTTGCTGTAACTTTACCTCGTGTACGTGACTTCCGTGGGATCTCTAAAAAGTCATTCGATGGCCGTGGAAACTACACTTTAGGTGTTAAAGAACAATTAATCTTCCCAGAGATTGATTATGATAAAGTAAACAAAGTACGTGGTATGGACATCGTTATTGTTACTACTGCAAATACTGATGAAGAAGCTCGTGAAATGCTAACATTATTTGGAATGCCTTTTCAAAAATAATGAAAGCCAGCGCTAAAGAAGAGGAGGCGAAAACGTGGCTAAAAAATCAATGATTGCGAAACAAAAGCGTGCTCAGAAATTTAAAGTACAAGAGTATACACGTTGCGAACGTTGCGGACGTCCACACTCAGTATTACGTAAATTTAAACTTTGCCGTATTTGTTTCCGTGAACTTGCTTATAAAGGACAAATCCCTGGCGTTAAAAAAGCTAGTTGGTAATTCTATAGATATTAGGAAGGAGGTTATCTGAACATGGTCATGACAGATCCTATTGCAGATATGCTTACTCGCATTCGTAATGCGAACATGGTACGTCACGAGAAATTAGAATTCCCAGGTTCTAACCTAAAGAAAGAAGTTGCTGAAATTCTAAAACGTGAAGGTTTCATCCGTGACGTTGAGTACATTGAAGATGATAAACAAGGTATCATCCGTATTTTCTTAAAATATGGTGTGAACAACGAACGTGTTATCACTGGATTAAAAAGAATCTCTAAGCCTGGCTTACGTGTATACGCGAAAGCTGACGAAGTACCTCGCGTACTTAACGGTTTAGGTGTTGCAATTGTTTCAACATCTAAAGGTGTAATGACAGATAAAGAAGCTCGTCAAGCAAAAACTGGTGGCGAAATCTTAGCATACGTTTGGTAATAAAACACAGAGAGAATGGAGGTGTAGTGAATGTCTCGTGTTGGTAAAAAAGAACTTGTAATTCCTGCTGGAGTTACTGTTACTAATAACAACAATACTATTACTGTAAAAGGACCTAAAGGTGAGTTAACTCGTACTTTTAGCCCTGATATGACAATCGAAGTTAACGAGAACGTATTAACAGTTGCACGTCCAACTGATAACAAAGAGCACCGTGCTCTTCATGGTACAACTCGTGCTATCTTAGGAAACATGGTTGAAGGTGTAACTAATGGTTATACTCGTAACCTTGAATTAGTTGGGGTTGGTTACCGTGCAACTAAAACAGGTGACAAACTTGTTCTAGCTGTTGGTTATTCTCACCCAGTTGAAATCACTCCTGAAAATGGTGTTGAAATCGAAGTACCTTCAAATACTAAAATCAGTATTAAAGGTATCGACAAAGAACGTGTAGGCGCACTTGCTGCTTACATTCGTCAAGTACGTCCACCAGAGCCTTACAAAGGTAAAGGTATTCGTTACGAAGGCGAAATGGTTCGTCGTAAAGAAGGTAAAACTGCGAAGTAATCTATAACTAGATAAGAGAAAGGAGTGACCAAGATGATCTTTAAGGCTGATAAAAATGCAGTACGTAAAAAAAGACATGCTCGTGTTCGTACTAAATTATCTGGTACTCAAGAACGTCCACGTTTAAACGTTTACCGTTCAAACAACCATATCTATGCTCAAATCATTGATGATGTTAATGGTGTAACATTAGCAAGTGCATCAACTTTAGATAAAGAATTAACTTTAAATGGTACTGGCAATATCGAAGCAGCAACATTAGTTGGTAGTTTAGTTGCAAAACGCGCTACTGAAAAAGGTGTTTCTGTAGTTGTATTCGACCGCGGTGGTTACTTATATCATGGTCGCGTAAAAGCTTTAGCTGAAGCTGCTCGTGAAGCTGGTTTACAATTTTAATAAAAGAAGGAGGGACATACATGCGTCGCATTGATCCTAATAAATTAGAGCTTGAAGAACGCTTAGTTACGATCAACCGTGTTGCTAAAGTTGTAAAAGGTGGACGTCGTTTCCGCTTTTCAGCATTAGTAGTTGTTGGTGACAAAAACGGACATGTAGGTTTTGGTACTGGTAAAGCTCAAGAAGTACCTGATGCTATTCGTAAAGCTGTTGAAGATGCTAAGAAAAACCTAATTAATGTACCAATCGTTGGAACTACAATTCCTCACGTAATTACTGGTCGTTTTGGAGCTGGTGAAGTATTCTTAAAACCTGCTTCTGAAGGTACTGGAGTTATCGCAGGAGGTCCTGTTCGTGCGGTATTAGAACTTGCTGGAGTACATGATATTTTATCTAAATCTCTTGGCTCAAACACACCGGTAAACATTGTACGTGCTACTATCGAAGGATTAAGTAACTTAAAACGTGCGGATGAAGTTGCTAAATTACGTGGTAAATCTGTAGAAGAATTACTAGGTTAATAAGGAGGGATAACGATGGCTAAACAGTTAGAAATTACCCTTACTCGTAGTGTTATTGGTCGTAAACAAGATCAAATCGCAACAGTTCGTGCTTTAGGAATTACTAAAACAAACCAAACTGTTGTTAAAGAAGATAACGCTGCAATGCGTGGGATGATTAACAAAGTTTCTCACCTTGTATCTGTAAAAGAAATTTAATTGAACATGAATAAGTAAGGAGGTGCCCTAATGAAACTTCATGAATTAAAACCTACAGAAGGTTCTCGTAAAGTATCTAAACGTATCGGTCGTGGTATTGGTTCAGGTACTGGTAAAACTGCTGGTAAAGGTCATAAAGGACAAAACGCTCGTTCAGGTGGTGGTGTTCGCCTTGGATTTGAAGGTGGTCAAACTCCTTTATTCCGTCGTTTACCAAAACGTGGTTTCACTAACATCAACCGTAAAGATTACGCAATCGTTAATGTTGAAACGTTAAATCGCTTCGAAAACGGAACTGAAGTAACTCCTGAGTTACTGATCGAAACTGGTATTGTTCGTAAAGAATTAGCTGGTATTAAGATTTTAGGTAATGGTAAGTTAGAAGTTAAACTTACTGTTAAAGCTCACAAGTTCTCATCTTCTGCAGTAGAGGCAATCGAAGCAGCTGGTGGAAATGCTGAGGTGATCTAAAATGTTCCGGACAATCTCCAACTTTATGCGCATTGCAGATATTAGAAAAAAAATATTCTTTACGTTATTAATGTTAATTGTATTTCGTATTGGAACGTTTATACCTGTTCCAAACGTCAACGCCGATGTATTAGCATCTCAAGATAGCTCAAGCATCTTTGGAGTACTAAACACATTTGGTGGAGGAGCTCTTAAACAGTTCTCGATTTTTGCAATGGGTATAATGCCGTACATTACTGCTTCAATCATTATTCAGTTACTTCAAATGGACGTTGTTCCGAAGTTAACTGAATGGTCGAAGCAAGGTGAGATTGGTCGACGTAAATTGACTCAACTGACTAGATACATCACAATTATTCTTGGTTTTGTAGAAGCAATTGGATTATCAATCAGTATGAACAATATTACTGGCGGAATGTTAATTGAAAATCCAGGTTGGTCAACCTATATTTATATAGCAATTGTACTAACAGCTGGAACATCTTTCTTATTGTGGTTAGGTGAGCAGATTACTGCTAAAGGTGTAGGGAACGGTATATCAGTTATCATCTTTGGTGGTATAGTTGCTGCTATACCTAATACAATGAGCCAAGTCTATCAGCAACAATTTAAAGGTGCTGGTGACGCGCTATTCTTAAACATCGTGAAAGTTGGCCTAGTGGTTTTAGTTTTACTATTAGTAATCGTAGCTGTAATTTATATTCAACAAGCTAATCGTAAAATTCCAATTCAATATGCTAAACGAAACAATGGTAATAATAGCTATGTCGGAGGACAATCTACTCACTTGCCATTAAAAGTAAATGGCGCTGGGGTTATTCCGGTAATCTTCGCTGTTTCATTTTTAATTACTCCATCAACAATTGCATCGTTCTTACCAAGTAACAATGTGACTGAATGGATTAAAACGCACTTTACGTATAACAATCCATGGGGTATGGCATTTTATTTAATCTTGATCGTTGCTTTCACATATTTTTATACTTTTGTTCAGGCAAACCCAGAGCAAATGGCTGAAAATCTTCAGAAGCAAGGTGGCTACATCCCAGGTATTCGCCCAGGGAAGAGCACTCAAGAATATATCATTAAAGTCTTATATCGTTTAACTTTCGTAGGAGCAATTTTCTTAGCTGTCATCGCTTTATTACCAATCATATTTGGGAAATTTGCGAACTTACCACCTTCAGCTCAAATTGGAGGAACAAGTTTACTAATCGTAGTCGGAGTTGCGCTTGAAACAATGAAACAATTAGAAAGTCAGCTTGTTAAGAGAAACTACAAAGGCTTTATTAAAGAACGAGCATAGGGAAATGCATAATTCCCTATTGCTCACCTAATTTTGAGGAGGATTAACCATGAATTTAATTCTTATGGGGCTTCCTGGTGCAGGCAAAGGCACACAAGCTGAGAAAATTGTCGAAAAATACGGCATTCCTCATATATCTACTGGTGATATGTTCCGTGCAGCGATTAAAGACGGCACTGAACTAGGTCTTAAAGCAAAATCGTTTATGGATCAAGGTCATCTTGTTCCTGATGAGGTAACAATTGGTATTGTACGTGAACGATTAGCTAAAGATGATTGCCAAAATGGTTTTTTACTTGATGGTTTTCCTAGAACAGTTGCGCAGGCTGAAGCACTAGAAGAGACTCTGAAAGTAATGAATCGTAAAATTGACTTCGTGTTAAACATTCATGTAGACCAACAACTTTTAATTGAACGTTTAACAGGTCGTCGTATTTGCAAAGAGTGTGGAGCAACTTATCATTTAATTTTCAATCCACCTGTTGAAGAGGGTGTTTGCCCTAAATGTGGCGGAGAACTTTATCAACGTGCGGATGATAATGAAGAAACAGTTGCAAATCGTCTTGAAGTAAATATCAAACAAACTCAGCCTTTACTTGATTTCTACAATAATCTTGGTTATGTAAAAATAATTGAAGGTGAACAAGAGATTACTAAAGTTTTCAATGACATTGATAATCTTTTAAAAGAGTTAGTTTAATTATTGAACGACAAGATCATCGTTCCATGTGTATGACGTATTGTTGTTTCGTCAAAACTGATACTGTTATAAAAGCTTAAACATAGCTTTGCTTGGAACGATTGATATAATATAGGTCTTTAGTAGGCCAAAAATCTCCAACATATCAGAGCACTTTGGCTTAATGTTCCTAAGCGTATGTTTGCCTACAAGCAAGCTACTGATTTGAAGAAAGGAGAATGCCCTAATGGCGAAAGATGATGTAATTGAAATTGAAGGTACCGTTACGGAAACACTTCCGAATGCGATGTTCAAGGTTGAATTGGAAAATGGTCATGTCGTTCTTGCACACGTTTCTGGTAAAATTCGTATGAACTTCATTCGTATTCTTCCAGGTGACAAGGTTACTGTAGAACTATCTCCATATGATTTAACTCGTGGCCGTATTACGTACCGTTTTAAATAATAAATATGCACTCCGTAATCTACAAGGAGGTTGAAATCATGAAAGTGAGACCATCAGTAAAACCAATCTGTGAAAAATGTAAAGTTATCCGCAGACGTGGTAAAGTAATGGTAATTTGTGAAAATCCAAAACATAAACAAAAACAAGGTTAATAAAGAAGGAGGTGCACTAGAATGGCTCGTATTGCTGGTGTAGATATTCCTCGCGACAAACGCGTGGTTGTTTCTTTAACTTATGTATACGGAATCGGTCGTCCAACTTCTGAAAAAATCTTAGCTGAAGCTGGTATTTCAGAAGACACTCGTGTACGTGATTTAACAGAAGAAGAATTAGGTAAAATTCGTGAATTAATCGATAAGTTGAAAGTTGAAGGGGATCTTCGTCGTGAAGTTTCTTTAAACATTAAACGTCTTATCGAAATCGGTTCATATCGTGGTATTCGCCACCGTCGTAACTTACCTGTTCGTGGTCAAAACACTAAAAACAATGCTCGTACTCGTAAAGGCCCACGCCGTACAGTAGCGAACAAGAAGAAATAATATTTTTTAAGTAAAGGAGGGTATTCAACATGGCACGTAAAACAAATGTACGTAAACGTCGTGTGAAAAAGAATATTGAAGCTGGTACAGCTCATATTCGTTCAACTTTCAATAACACAATCGTAACAATCACTGATGTTCATGGTAACGCAATTTCTTGGTCAAGTGCTGGATCATTAGGTTTCAAAGGATCTCGTAAATCTACTCCATTCGCTGCACAAATGGCTGCTGAAACTGCTGCTAAAGTTTCTATGGAACACGGTTTAAAAACTCTTGACGTAACTGTTAAAGGTCCGGGTGCTGGTCGTGAGGCTGCTATCCGTGCTCTTCAAGCTGCTGGTCTTGAAGTAACTGCTATCAGAGACGTTACTCCAGTTCCACATAACGGATGCCGTCCACCAAAACGTCGTCGTGTATAATTTGTCTGTATAAATTTTCAAAAATTGTCTATAATGGATTATGATATATGTTTGGCAAATATTAACAGACATCTCTTGTTGTGCACAATTAGGAACTGCCTAATAGGGACTTTCGGTTAGCATGGTCTAACCGAGGGTTTCGACGTTTTGAAGGAGGGTTTAAAAAATGATTGAAATCGAAAAGCCGAAAATCGAAACGGTTGAGATCAGTGACGATTCCAAATATGGTAAATTCGTTATTGAACCACTTGAGCGTGGATATGGTACAACGCTAGGTAACTCCTTACGTCGTATCCTTTTATCCTCACTTCCTGGTGCCGCTGTAACAGCTATTCAAATTGATGGCGTGTTACATGAGTTCTCTACAGTTGAAGGTGTTGTAGAAGACGTTACAACAATGATTCTTAATGTTAAAAAACTTGCTCTGAAAATTTATTCAGACGAAGAAAAAACATTAGAAATTGATGTACGCGGTGAGGGACCAATTACTGCAGCCGATATTACGCATGATAGCGATGTTGAAGTTCTAAATCCAGATCTTCATATTGCAACTCTTGCTAAAGATGCTCATTTACGTATGCGTCTAACTGCTAGACGTGGACGTGGATACATCCCTGCAGATGGTAACAAAAGAGAGGATCAAGCAATAGGTGTAATTCCTATCGACTCGATTTACACTCCAGTGTCTCGTGTCACATACCAAGTAGAAAATACACGTGTGGGACAGGTTTCAAATTTCGATAAGTTAACACTTGATGTTTGGACTGACGGAAGTATTGGACCAAAGGATGCTATCGCACTTGGTTCAAAAATTCTAACTGAACACTTAAACATTTTTGTAGGTTTAACTGACGAAGCTAAAAATGCAGAAATCATGGTTGAAAAAGAAGAAGATCAAAAAGATAAAGTCCTTGAAATGACGATTGAAGAACTTGATCTTTCTGTTCGTTCATATAACTGCTTAAAGCGAGCTGGTATTAATACTGTACAAGAGCTTGCGAATAAGACAGAAGAAGACATGATGAAAGTACGTAACTTAGGTCGTAAGTCTTTAGAAGAAGTAAAACATAAGTTAGAAGAGTTAGGTCTAGGCCTACGTAAAGAAGACTGATTGTAGCTTCTATAAAGGGAGAGGCGTTCTCTTCATGTCTATATGACCCAATTTTGATACTACTTACAAAGGAGGGAACTAGAAATGGGATACAGAAAATTAGGACGTACAAGCTCACAACGTAAAGCTATGTTACGTGACTTAACTACTGATTTAATTATCAACGAACGTATTCAAACAACTGAAACTCGTGCGAAGGAGTTACGTTCAGTTGTTGAAAAAATGATTACTTTAGGTAAACGCGGGGACTTACATGCTCGTCGTCTAGCTGCTGCTTACATCCGTAATGAAGTTGCTAACGCTGAAAATGGTCAAGACGCTTTACAAAAATTATTTGCTGACATCGCTCCTCGTTACACTGAGCGCCAAGGTGGATACACTCGTATCGCAAAAATTGGACCTCGTCGTGGAGACGCTGCACCAATGGTTGTAATCGAGTTAGTTTAATATTCGAATACGAAAGGGCTCGACGTTTCTTGTAAACATGTCGTTGCCCTTTTTTTCTGTTTACTTTTAGACTATTATATATCTATAAACAATGAAAATTATAGGTGAACAAATGAGAAAAGATAGTATTAAAGTAGATAACATCTCTTTTAAATATCCACAGGCACAATCAAATGCAGTTCATTCTGTATCATTTAATATAAATGAAAATGAATGGATCGCTATTGTAGGCCGAAACGGATCAGGAAAGTCAACGTTAGCTAAACTTTTAAATGGACTAATATTACCTGAAGAAGGCCAAATCGTGATTGATGAGGAAATTAGCTTATCAGAAAAAACAATTTGGGACGTTCGAAAGAAAATAGCGATGGTATTTCAAAATCCTGATAATCAGTTTGTAGGTACGACAGTAATAGATGATATTGCATTTGGATTAGAAAACCATGGAATTGAGAAAAAAGAAATGGACCGTCGAATTGAAGAAGTTTTAAACATCGTCAATATGAACGAATTTGTACTACATGAGCCACACTCTCTTTCTGGTGGCCAAAAACAAAGAGTAGCAATAGCAGGAGCTTTAGCAATTCAACCAAGTATATTAATATTAGATGAAGCTACATCGATGTTAGATCCTTTCGGTAGAAAAGAAGTAATTGAGACTATTCGTGATTTACATAAAGACATTAATATGACAGTTATTTCAATTACTCATGATATAGAAGAAGCAATACATGCAGACCGTATTTTAATTATGCATGATGGTCATTTAGTTCAAAGCGTAACGCCAGAAGAACTTTTAAAAACAGAGTTTTCTTTAGAGTCGCTTGGATTAGCATCTCCTTTTACAAATAACCTTTCTAGTTTATTAATTGAAAAAGGTTTACCTTTGAGACAAGACCATCTAGAGCAAGAAAGCTTGGTGAGCGAATTATGCAAATTACTTTTGAAAAAGTAGGATATACTTATCAGCCGAAGACGCCTTTCGAGCATCGTGCTCTTTATGATATTGATGTTACCATACCAGATGGGTCATATTATGCTGTAATTGGTCACACAGGCTCAGGTAAATCTACTTTTCTGCAACATTTAAATGGCCTCTTACAACCAACAGAGGGCATCGCCAAAATTGACGATATTACCCTTTTATCAGATAAGAAAAACAAGAATTTAAAATCATTAAGAAAAAAAGTAGGCTTAGTTTTTCAGTTTCCTGAGCAGCAATTATTTGAAGAAACTGTAGAGAAAGATATTTGCTTTGGTCCAATGAATTTTGGTGTATCTGAAGATGAAGCAAAGAAAAGAGCTAAAGATTTAATTGAAAAAGTAGGCTTAAGTGAAGAATATTTAATGAAGTCACCATTTGAATTAAGTGGTGGTCAAATGAGAAGGGTTGCTATTGCAGGTGTTTTAGCAATGGAGCCAGAAGTTTTAGTTTTGGATGAACCAACTGCTGGTCTTGATCCTAGTGGTCAGAAGGCGTTAATGGATATGTTTTACGATTTGCATAATGAAAAGGGCCTGACGATCATTTTGGTGACGCATAGCATGGAAGATGCAGCGAGATATGCTGATACGATCCATGTGCTTCAAAAAGGGACTACGTATTTAAAGGGAAGCCCTTTAGAAGTGTTCTCATACGAAAAGGAACTAGAGGAAATTGGATTACAAATTCCACTTTCTTTAAAATTCCACCAAGATCTGAATCAAAAATTAGGCATTAAAGAAAAAGCTACAAGTTTAACAATCGAACAGCTAGCTAATTATATAGCGAATCTTTATAATGGGGAAACAAAATGAATAGTCTAATTATCGGAAAATATATTCCAATCGATTCTCTTATTCATCGTCTAGATGCTAGAGCAAAACTTCTTACAATGTTCATTTTTATCTGTATCGTTTTCTTAGCGAACAATTTTATAACATACGGTATTTTATTTTTATTTTCAATTGTAACAGTATTGCTATCGAGAGTACCTCTTAATTATTATTTAAAAGGATTAAGAGCAATCTGGTTGTTAGCAGTGTTTACATTTCTATTGCATGTTTTTACAAATAAAGGGGGACCACTAATTTATCATTTTGGATGGGTCGAAATTCATAAAGAAGGAGTTATTCAAGGTATTTATATATCTTTGAGATTTTTTCTTTTAGTTTCAATTACTACTTTACTGACATTAACAACAAATCCAATCGAAATTACCGATGGACTTGAGTCATTATTTAACCCATTTAAAAGGTTGGGTCTACCAGTGCATGAAATGGCTTTAATGATGTCAATTTCACTCCGATTTATTCCAACGCTTATGGAAGAGACTGAAAAGATTATGAAGGCACAATCGTCTCGAGGAGTAGATTTCTCTTCAGGACCTATAAAAGACCGGTTAAGAGCATTAGTTTCTTTACTTGTTCCATTATTTATTCATTCATTTAAACGAGCTGAAGACTTAGCAGTTGCGATGGAAGCTAGAGGTTACCAAGGCGGAGATGGAAGATCAAAGTTTCGTATTATGAAGTGGCATTTACGGGATACAGCATGTTTTGTTGTATTACTGTTATTATTTTTACTATTATTGTTTTTACGTAAGTAATGGAGATAAGTTATGAATCGAATTAAATGTATAATTTCATATGATGGCACACTTTTTAATGGATACCAAGTACAACCTAATCAGAGAACAGTCCAAACAGATTTTGAGAAGGTTCTTACAAAAATGCACAAAGGTAATCCAATAAGAATCCATGCATCTGGTAGGACAGATACAGGGGTACACGCAGTAGGACAAGTAATTCATTTTGATAGTGTATATGCCCTTCAACCAGAGCAATGGAAGAGAGCATTAAATGCACAATTGCCCAAAGATATTAATGTCAGAAATGTAGAGATTGTCGATGATAATTTTCATTCTAGATTTGACGTCGTTCGGAAAGAATACCGTTATTTTATTTGGAATGAAAAAGACGAAAATGTTTTTTCTAGAAACCATCATTATTTTTTTCCTTTTGATCTAAATATTGTTAAAATGCAAGAAGCATTAGATTGCTTACTAGGTACACATGATTTTAGTTCCTTTTGTGCATCAAATACGGATATTAAGGACAAAGTACGAACGATTTATAAAGGAAGTATTAATAAAACAGATCAGGGGCTTGTCATCGCTCTTGAAGGAAATGGTTTTCTTTATAATATGGTAAGAATAATTGTTGGAACATTAATTGAAGTAGGGCAAGGAAAGCGTGATATAGAAAGTGTTAAAAACGCATTATTAGCACGTGATCGAGCCAAGGCTGGCAAGACTTCACCGCCTAATGGGCTGTTTTTATGGAAAGTTGATTATAACAACTAATCCTGGTGTAACATTTGCTTGACATTAGAAGGTATAAAGTTTAATATTAAATACGGTATTGTTTTAAGAACCACGATTAGCCCCGGAACCAGTCGTGTTAAAGATAAACAATAAAAACAATTTTACTTTATGTATATTGTATTAGGAGGAAAATAGAATGCGCACAACTTATATGGCAAAAGCTAGCGAAGTTGAACGTAAGTGGTTCGTTGTAGACGCTGAAGGAAAAACTTTAGGTCGTCTTGCAACTGAAGTAGCTACTTTACTTCGCGGTAAGCACAAACCAACTTTCACACCACACGTTGATACAGGTGATAACGTAATCATCATCAATGCTGAGAAAGTTGAATTAACAGGAAACAAATTAAACAATAAAATTTACTACCGTCATACTATGTATGCTGGTGGTTTAAAAGAGCGTACAGCTTTAGAAATGCGTACTAACTACCCAGTTAAAATGCTTGAATTAGCTGTTAAAGGTATGCTTCCAAAAGGACGTCTTGGACGTGCTCAAGTTAAAAAGTTACACGTGTATGCTGGTAACGAGCATCCACACCAAGCACAAAAACCAGAAGTTTACGAACTTCGCGGTTAATTATAAAAGGAGGGCATTCACATGGCACAAGTACAATACTATGGCACAGGACGTCGTAAAAGCTCAGTAGCTCGTGTACGTTTAGTTCCTGGCGAAGGACGCGTTATCATTAACGGTCGTGATTTTGAAGATTACATCCCATTCGCTGCATTAAGAGAAGTTGTTAAACAACCACTTGTTGCAACTGAAACATTAGGTAGCTATGATATCTTAGTAAACGTTAACGGTGGTGGATACACTGGTCAAGCTGGTGCAATTCGTCACGGTATCTCAAGAGCATTATTACAAGTTGATCCTGAATACCGCGGAACTTTAAAACGCGCTGGATTATTAACTCGTGATGCACGTATGAAAGAACGTAAAAAATACGGTCTTAAAGGTGCACGTAGAGCTCCTCAGTTCTCAAAACGTTAATTTTTATTTATACGTTCAAAACTCCTCTCCACTTTGTGGACAGGAGTTTTTTATTTTGTGGGTTTATTTCATTATGCGTAAATTCCTCTATTTTCAATTCTTCCCCAAACTATACTTCCTTTTTCCTATCTTTCCCTTGATTATGGACAGACATTTTTGTCTGTCTGATATTATTTCAAAATGAAGGGGCTTTATTACACGAGCTACTTTTTCTTTTGACCTATTCCTGTTCAATCCGTTCGACCATTTAGCGTTTTTGAAATTTTTTATAATTATTTTAAAAGTGTTTGTAGGTTTTTGTATTGTTTTGTAGGTTTGCATATAGAATTAGTTATGTATTTCATTTATATGTTTGAAAGCGTTAACAAGGGGGATTTATATGAAGAAATTTGGATTAGCTACGCAAATCTTTGTTGCTCTTATATTAGGTATTGTTGTGGGAGCTTTAGTATACGGAAATGAAAAGGCAATATCTTATATTCAACCGATTGGTGATATCTTTATTCATTTAATTAAAATGATCGTTATGCCAATTGTAATTTCGGCTCTTGTAGTAGCTGTAGCAGGTGTAGGGGATATAAAGAAGCTAGGGAAACTTGGAGGAAAAACACTTCTTTATTTTGAAATCATTACGACGATTGCCCTTGGTATTGGAATGCTTGCAGCGAATTTATTCCACCCAGGTAAAGGCGTAGATATGACTCATCTGCAAAAAGGTGATATTTCAGCATATGAACAAACAGCAACTGCAACTCAACAAAGTGGTTTTGCAGAGACAATTGTTCATATTTTCCCGAAAAATGTGTTTGAATCAATGGCACAAGGTGATTTATTGCCGATTATTTTCTTCTCTGTTCTATTTGGTTTAGGAGTAGCAGCGATAGGAGAAAAAGGAAAGCCTGTTCTAGGATTTTTTGAAGGCGTATTAGAAGCGATGTTTTGGGTTACAAATCAAGTTATGAAAACCGCTCCGTTTGGGGTTTTCGCGTTAATTGCTGTAACAGTTGCAAAGTTTGGTGTAAGTACTTTATTACCACTTGGTAAACTTGTTTTAGCTGTTTATGTAACTGTTGCATTTTTTGCTATTGTTATTTTAGGTATTAATGCTAAAATGACAGGGACGAATATTTTTACACTTATGAAGATTTTAAAGGAAGAGCTGATTCTCTCTTTTACAACAGCAAGTTCTGAAGCAGTACTTCCAAACATTATGAAAAAAATGGAAGACATGGGTTGTCCAAAAGCAATAGTATCTTTTGTTATACCGACAGGGTACTCGTTTAATTTAACGGGTTCAGCGATTTACCAAGCACTTGCTGCATTATTTGTTGCTCAGATGTACAATATTCACATGTCATTTATGGAGCAGGTAACATTATTGTTTGTACTAATGCTTACATCAAAAGGTATGGCTGGTGTCCCTGGTGCATCGTTCGTAGTAGTACTGGCTACACTAGGTTCAATGGGATTACCTTTAGAAGGAATCGCATTAATTGCAGGTATTGATCGTATTTTAGATATGGTTCGTTCTGCAGTAAATGTATTAGGAAACTCGTTAGCAGCCATTACGATGGCGAAATGGGAAGGCGAATACGATAAAGATAAAGCGCAACAATATATTGATTCGATTAAGGAGTCAAAAGTTGCGTAAAGATGGGAGAAAAAACAAATGGCGGCTACTGAATTTAAACCAAACATACGCATTGAAAAAGATTTTTTAGGGGAAAAAGAAATTCCAGCAGATGCCTACTATGGTGTCCAAACATTACGCGCAGTTGAGAATTTTCCTATTACTGGTTATAAAATTAACGAAGAGCTTATTAAAGCTTTAGCAATTGTAAAGAAAGCAGCAGCACTTGCTAACGTAGAAACAAAACGCCTTTATGAGGGAAATGGTAAAGCGATTGCAGAGGCAGCTCAAGAAATTATTGAGGGCAAATGGCATGATCAGTTCATTGTTGATCCGATTCAAGGTGGAGCAGGGACATCAATGAATATGAATGCAAATGAAGTTATTGCAAATCGTGCGCTTGAAATACTAGGTAAAGAAAAAGGTGACTATTTCTGCATTAGTCCAAATACCCATGTAAATATGTCGCAGTCTACAAATGATGCATTCCCAACTGCAATTCATATCGCGACTTTAAATATGTTAGAGAAATTGTTAAACACAATGAATTATATGCGTGATGTATTTGACTTAAAGGCAAAAGAATTTGACCATGTCATTAAAATGGGCCGTACTCACTTGCAAGATGCAGTACCTATTCGTTTAGGACAAGAATTCGAAGCATATTCTCGAGTACTTGGTCGTGATATAAAACGTATCGAACAATCTCGTCAGCACTTATATGAAGTAAATATGGGGGCTACAGCGGTTGGAACAGGTTTAAATGCAGATCCACGCTATATTGAATTAGTTGTTAAGCAACTTGCTGAAATAAGCGGCTTATCACTTGTTGGAGCTGAGCATCTTGTTGATGCTACTCAAAACACTGATGCTTACACAGAAGTATCGGCAGCTCTAAAAGTATGTATGATGAATATGTCTAAAATTGCGAATGATTTACGTTTAATGGCTTCTGGCCCACGTGCAGGTCTTGGTGAAATTTCATTGCCAGCACGTCAACCTGGTTCATCTATTATGCCAGGTAAAGTAAATCCTGTAATGGCAGAAGTTATTAATCAAGTTGCATTCCAAGTAATCGGTAATGATCATACAATTTGTTTAGCATCTGAAGCGGGACAATTAGAATTAAACGTTATGGAGCCAGTTCTTGTATTTAATTTACTTCAATCAATTAACATTATGAATAATGGATTCCGTGCATTTACTGATAATTGTTTAAAAGGAATTGAAGCAAATGAAGACAGAATGAAAGAATATGTAGAAAAAAGCGTTGGTCTAATTACAGCGGTTAATCCACATATCGGTTATGAAGTTGCTGCGAGAATAGCGAGAGAAGCTATTTTAACAGGAAAGCCAATTCGTGAACTTTGCTTAAAATATGATGTATTATCAGAAGAAGAGCTTGATTTAATTTTAGATCCATTTGAAATGACTCACCCTGGTATTGCTGGTGCAGTTCTTTTAGAACGTCAATAAATTTGTCAGCCTGCTGATAAACGCTCACTTTCTATGTTGCTTAGCCTGTTTGCGGTGCCTATACCGCCATGTATGTAATTTTAGCACCGCTTCTGGCCTTGCGCATTGAAAGATAATTCGTTTTCAATCAGTCTGCAATTTAATTATTACAAAGTAAGGGCGAAAAGCCCTTTTTTGCTTAACTAAAAAAGATAAAAATAAATTAGATAGAAAAGGGATGGGATTATATGCATAAATTCAAGGTAGGTTCGAATGGAGAAGTGGAGACTACCTTGCGTGGTGCCGAATTATTAGGTGTGCCAATGCTTAATAAAGGAGTTGCATTTACTCAAGAGGAACGAAAAGAATTAGGTTTAACAGGATTATTACCGCCTGCTGTACTGACGCTGGAGGAGCAAGCTAAACGTGCTTACGCGCAATTCTCGTCACAACCTACTGATTTGCATAAAAATGTTGCATTATCAGCTTTACATGATCGTAATGAAACTTTATTTTATCGAGTACTAACTGATCACTTACCTGAAATGCTTCCGGTTGTTTATACACCAACAGTTGGTTTAGCAATTCAACGTTATAGTAATGAATATAGAAGACCTCGTGGTTTGTATCTTTCTATTAATGAAGAAGATGGTATTGAACAAGCTTTTGATAATCATGGCGCGAATGCTGATGAGATTGATTTAATCGTTATTACTGACGGTGAAGGAATATTAGGAATTGGTGACTGGGGAGTTGGAGGTATTAATATCGCAATCGGCAAATTAGCGGTATATACTGCTGCGGCAGGTATTGATCCAGCACGAGTATTGCCAGTTGTTTTAGATGTTGGTACTGATCGCGAAGAGCTACTAGATAATCCATTTTATGTTGGAAACCGTCATCCTCGCGTTCGCGATAGCAGATATGATGCGTTCATTGATAAGTTTGTAATGACTGCGGTAGAAAAATTCCCAAATGCATTACTTCATTGGGAGGATTTCAGCTCTAAAAATGCACGAAACATATTAGATAAGTATCGTCACCAAGTTTGTACTTTCAATGATGATATTCAAGGCACAGGAGCTGTATCACTTGCAGCTGTTTTAGCAGCAGTGAATGCTTCTGGTATTCCATTAAGTGAACATCGTGTAGTTGTATTCGGTTCAGGAGCGGCTGGTATTGGAATCGCAGATCAAGTACGTGATGCAATGGTACGTGAAGGCCTTTCATTTGAATTAGCAAACCGCAGATTCTGGTGTATTGACCGAAATGGATTGCTTGCGGAGGATATGGAAGGGTTGTTCGACTTCCAACAACCGTATGCACGCCCAATCGAGGAAAATAATTCAGGTGCCAGCCTAGCAGAAGTTGTAAGCCAAGTTCATCCTACGATTTTAATTGGTACTTCAACTGTTGCTGGTGCTTTCACAGAAGAGATTGTAAAAGATATGGCAGCACATGTTGAAAGACCTGTAATTTTACCGATGTCCAATCCTACACCACTTGCAGAAGCAAAACCTTCTGATTTGATTAAGTGGACTGAAGGAAGAGCATTGGTAGCAACAGGAAGTCCATTTGCTCCAGTAACATATAACAAAACGGTTTATGTAATTGGTCAATCAAATAACGCGCTAATTTTCCCTGGCTTAGGACTTGGAACAAATGTTTCACGCGCTAGTATTATTACTGATGGTATGTTTGCAGCGGCTGCAGAAGCTGTAGCGGAAATGATCGATGTAAGTAAATTAGGTGCACCTTTACTTCCTCAAATCGAGAATCTACGAACTATTTCTGAAGTAGTTGCGATTGAAGTAGCAAAAGCAGCAGTTGCTGATGGAGTAGCTCGAGTAGTGCACGACGATATTGAGCAAGCTGTACGAAACGCAATGTGGGAGCCTGCATATCGTCCGATGAAAGCTACAAAAGAATTGGTCACTATATAAAAATAAAAAATACAGCTTGTACTATCAAGCTGTATTTTCTTATGAAATTTAGTAGTATGGAGGATCATTGTGTTAATAACAACAAGGCGATATACTAGTAGCAAAAATCAGGAAGTGGCGGATTTGAAATCAAAAGGACTGCAAGGTAAAGATTTTTGGATTGTTATTGCACTTATGGTTATAGTTCCAATAGCGGGAGAACTAAACTTTCATCCATTTGATAATATATTTCGCGTTAGTTTTGGAACCCCAATTTTTTTCTTTTCTTTATTGTATTTTAGGAATTATCATTCTGTTTTAATAGGGCTGTTAATAGGCATATCTGTCTTTGTATTCCGTGTTGGACTAGATTGGTTAGTATTGACCGATTTTAATCTTGCTTCATCTTTTACGGTTAGATTTCCTACGTTCTTATATTATTTTTCATATTCCGTCTTCTTTTATTTACTGAAGGTGAATCGAAATCAGCAACCTTTGCTAATAGGAATCTTCGGTATTACTATTGAAATCACTTCTAGTTTAATCGAATTAATACTTCAACTATATGGAATGGGTTCTTCACTTACAGTCGAAGAGTTAAACAAAATTATTATTATTGCGGTGTTTAGAAGCTTCTTTGTATTAGCGTTTATCAATATGATGAAACTTTACGAGCTAAAACTGAAGGAATCACAAACTCGTAAAGAAAATGAAAATATGCTGATGCATTTATCCAATTTGTATGTAGAGTCTGTTTATTTGAAAAAGACATTACAAAATGCTGAAACAATAACAAAAGAATCCTACAATTTATATCGAGACATGAGTAAGTACAAGCAGGATTTAGGAGTTCCAATTGAAAAATGGGGGAGCAAATCTTTAAGAATTGCTGGAGAGGTACATGAAATAAAAAAGGATAACCAAAGAATTTTTGCTGGACTTTCTAAACTTATTACAAGTGAAAGTTTGCCTGAATATATGAGTGTAAATGATTTAGTGACAATGGTGATCCGAATTAATCAAAAATATGCAGGCATGCTAGGAAAGAAAATTGAGTTTATTTCTGAAATAAAGGGACAACATCCGCATTATCATATCTATCTAATGCTATCGTTTATTAATAATTTAGTTGCGAACGCAGTTGAAGCTATAGAACATAAAGGGACGATTCTCTTATCAATAGAAAGAGTTGAAGATTGGATTGAATGTAAGGTTATTGATAATGGACCTGGAGTTCCTTCAAAAAATATGAAGCTTATTTTTAAACCTGGGTTTACTTCTAAATATAGCGATGATGGAACACCATCTACAGGAATCGGTTTATCCTATATCAAAGAAATGGCAGAAGAACTGGGAGGAGAAGTTATTCTCAATCAAAAAGAGAGTGAATGTATTTTTACGATTCGACTACCAATTGGAGCTCTCGTCTTAGAAAGGATGAATTTATGAACTTTTATATCACAGATGATGATGAAGTCTTCCGATCGATGTTATCACAAATCATAGAGGATGAAGAACTAGGTGAAGTTGTTGGTGAGGCGGAAGACGGCTTTTATTTAGATGCAAATATGCTTGAAATAAATCACGTTGATATATTATTTATCGATTTATTAATGCCTCTTCAGGACGGTATAGAAACAATACGGAGAATGGGATCTTCATTCAAAGGGAAAATTATTATGATTTCTCAAGTCGAGTCTAAAGAATTAGTTGGAGAAGCTTATTCTCTCGGTATTGAATACTACATTACTAAGCCATTGAACAAAATTGAAGTGATATCGGTTGTTAGAAAGGTCTTGGAGCGGATTCGACTAGAGCGTTCGATTTTTGATATTCAAAAGTCATTAAGTAATGTTTTTGATGTAAATTCAATCAATCAACATAATCCAGTGTCTGATAAAAAGAAAATTACGGATTGGGGACAGGTTCTATTATCTGAACTTGGCATAGCTGGAGAAAATGGGAGCAAAGACTTGCTTGATATGATCAATTATCTATATGAATATGAATCGAATTTTGGTTTAGAGGCAGGATTTCCTACATTAAAGGATATATACACTCACATTAGTTTGAAAAAGCTAGGGATTGTTAATTCTCAAGAAGACGTTGAGCGGGAAAGGAAATCATCAGAACAACGAGTTCGTAGAGCAATTTATCAATCATTAAACCATATGGCATCAATAGGACTAACAGATTTTGCGAACCCTAAATTTGAAAATTATGCTTCAAAGTTTTTTGATTTTGAAACAGTTCGTCAAAGAATGAGTGAATTGAAGCAAGTATCCTTGACTTCATCAACACATACTCGCATTAATGCAAAGAAATTTATACAAGTTTTATACTTTGAATCGAAACAGCTTTTAGTTGAAAGATATTAACAATAAATTTTATAGACCCTCAGGGCGCTTTTGCTGAGGGCCTTTTTGTATGAGATTACTAGAATAAACTAAATAGTATGCTCATATTTTAAAATGACGAAAAATTAAAAAACTCTAATAATTCATTCTCAAATTGAAGCATAGATGATTTTTAAAAGAATAAAATAATATACCTTAATAAATTATACCTATGGCCATCTACGTTAGGGGTGATGTACATTGGGATTGATCGACTGGATAATGGGCAAGATGAATTTTCAATCAAGTACTAGTTCTTTTGAATTATTAAATGATGAAGGGGATGGCCAATTAACATTAGGCGATACATTATTTAAGAATGATGTGATCAGGGCATGTATTAGACCTAAAGCCAATGCAATTGGAAAACTAAAAGTAACGCATGTCAGAGAAAATAATAGAGAATGCAAGATTAACCCTGATCCATGGGTTTATAATGTACTGCAAGAACCAAATCCATTTATGTCTAGGCAATTACTTTTAGAGAAAATGGTAACTCAGCTTGATCTAAACAGTAATGCGTTTGCATTTATAATGCGAAATGATTTTGGTTATCCTACCGCTATTTTTCCTATTCCTTGTACGAAAGTTGAAGTGCTCGAGAATAATCAAGGTTTGATCTTTTTAAAATTCACATTCAAAACAAAAAATGTACTAATTTTACCTTATAAAGATATCATTCATTTAAGACAAGATTTTAATAGTAATGATCTATTTGGTACGCCACCATACGATCCCTTACTTCCTTTATTAGAAGTGATTGATTCTGTAGATGACAGTATCATCAATAATGTAAGTAACAATCGTTTTATGAATTGGTTATTGAACTTTAAGGAAGTACTAGATCAAGATGATATGATTAAGAATACGAATGAATTTGTAAACAATTATATGAAATATACAGGAGACGGTGTAAAAGCAGGTTTTTCAGAGCCAACGTACACTTTACAACAAGTACCCACAAGTAATTATGCTCCAGAAGCACAAAGAACAAGTGATGCAATCAAAAGAATCTATAGTTTTTTTAATACGAACGAAAACATCGTTCAAAGTACATTTAATGAGGATCAATGGAATTCGTATAATGAAGCTGTTATTAATCCTTTAGTCATCCAGCTAAATAATGAATTTACACGTAAGTTCTTCACTCCAGCGGAACGGAAAAATGGTAATCGGATCGTTTTTGAAGCATCTAACTTAGAATTTGCATCGATTGCAACTAAATTAGCGTTTTCAATTATGGTAGAACGAGCTTCTTTAACTCCTAATGAATGGCGTTCTCTATTTGGAATCGGACCAATCCAAAGAGGTGAAGTACCACTTCTAAAAAATGATACTGCTCCAATCGATCAAAAAGAAAGAGATAGAGAATTTGAGTTACGTGTTGAAAGGGAAAAGAAACGGGAAGAAGAATTTGAAAGATGCAGACAAGAGTGTTTAGAAGAATGCAAAGAATTTAAAGAATTTTGTAAGGAAGAACAGAAGAAACTTTTAGAAAAACCAGAAACAGACGAAAAAAATAATTAATTAGATAAAATAGAGCTATTAACTAATTATTAGTTAGGATTTTTTTTTCAATTAGAAAGTTAGCATAGGTTAGATAGACAGGATACTTGTCCGAACACTTTTTCCATCGGTTCATATAGTAAAGTAAAAGCTAATATTAAACCAATTTATGGAGTTGTTTATATGTTTGAAAAAGATGCGATTATTACCCTCTTAGGTAGTTCTGGCGGAGTGGCAAAGGCAGTACTTTCCATATTTAATAAAGCGGCAAAGGATCCAAAAGATCCGATCCATCAGATAATGAAAAATGCCAGGTTTCATTTAATTGATTTAAAACAGAAAGATTTAACTTATTTTGAAAGGATTATCCCTAACATAATAGAAAACGTTACATTTCATGAAATGAATGTTAATAATATTGATTTAATGAAAAAACATCTAATAGAGAGTAATACAGTTATTGTAGTTGATGTTTCTAGAGCGGATTCTGTTGAAATGTTGCGCTGTTGTAATGAGTTTGGTATGAACTATGTCAACACAGCTTTAGAAAGTGAAATAGTAGATGAAGATGAAAGTATTAGTTCTGGGTTCCCACTTAAAGAACGCTTACGTATCTTCGAGGAAAATAAACGAAAGTTTAAAAATACTACAGCAATTATTGGTTCAGGAATGAATCCTGGAATTGTGCAATGGATGGCAATCGATTTAATGAACCAATTCCCTTCCGAAAAACCTCTTGCATGTTACATTGTTGAACATGATAATTCTTTTTATGAAAACCCTTCAATAGCTCAAAAAGAAACAATTTACACCACATGGTCCCCAGATTGCTTCCTAGAAGAGGCAGTCACAAGCTTTCCTATGTTTGTTAAACAAAATATTCCAATTTTCTTGTATGATGATGTCTATTCTGTTGAATTTAAAGTAACGTTGGGGGAAAAAGTCTTTTATGGTTGTCTTATGCCACATGAAGAAGTATTTATTATTGGCAAATTGTTCAACTTAGAGAGTGGTTTTGTGTATCGTGTTAATGAGCATACAACAAATCTAATTAAAAATAATTTAAAAAACACTGACGAAATATTGGGTTTTGATAAAAAGCTTCTAGATCCTTCAACAGCTCCATTAGTAGGAGAGGACGTAGTTGGAGTTTTACTTGTGTACGAAGATAAAGAGCGCTATATCTATAATGTTATGACCAATAAAGATTCATTCGCTAATTACGGTACAAATGCAACCTATCTTCAAGTTGCGTGCGGAGTTTATGCAGGAGTTGCAAGTTTATTTTTGGATACAGTAGTAAAAGGTGCCTACTTTGTTGATGAGTTAGTATTAAATACAAATAGTAAATATGGACAGTATTTAAAATATCATATGACTCAGTTTGTATATGGAGAAAATGAAAAAAGTGATGGATTACTTTTACAAAGAATGAAATCATTCGATAATTAAAAATACGAAAAAGGGGGAAAGTTTTTTGATTCCCCTCTTTTTTATTTCATTTAAGTATGGGTAGACCTTTGTAAGTCTTAAAAAAATGCGTTTTCAATTCAAAATTAACACAATTTTTCTATTATATAAAATCGGTGTTTTTTATGAAAATTATTATTTTTTTATGGAAGAAATTAAGTATGTAGTTTTTGAATGAAGCACCCCTTTTCGTCTTAGACTATGGCTACGGGGAGGTTTCATCATGAATCTTATAACAAATTTCCGAGAAAAAAGAAGAGCAAAGCAAATTACATTTGAAAAAAGCTTATTAAAAGAACTAAAAGTAATGCAATTAAAAGCCCAATTAAAGGATTCGTTTTCCTACTGTATAGACGCAGACATTAACCAAAGAAAAGCAAGAGAAGATTACTGTTTAGAGTTAGCGGTAGAAACATACTTATTGGGTGCAAGATATAGCCGATTTGGCTTTTATGGTGAACCAATTGAGAATGTTAAAAGAAGATCAGCTAAGGAATCTGAATGGTTAGCTTATTTATTTTATTCTTCTGTATTTGGCCGTAAGGATGATATTCAAACAGAACCGTTTGACCGATGTAAATCTTTTTTAAATAATTGGTGGTTAGATGGATATGTAAAAGGAGAAAGAAGACATAGACTTCGTTTATCAAAGTAAGTCATATTCTTCCTAGTTGTCCCATATATTTTTTATAGGACAATCAGGGGGAGAAAAAATGAAAAGATGGCATTTAATCGTTATCATTGTAACCTTTGTTTTTTTGATTTTGAGTATACCTTTATTACAAAAAACTTCAAAGACCTGGAATTTTAGAGGACTACCTCTAGATGGAAAAGTGATTGTTTTGGATGCTGGACATGGTGGACCAGATGGAGGTGCTTCAGGTGGAGATGTTATTGAAAAAGTTGTTGCTCTATCAATAACAAACAAACTGAGGGATTATTTACAAGGTCAAGGTGCAACGGTTATTATGACAAGAGATGGAGATTACGATCTAGCAGAGGATGGAATGAAAGGATATAGTAGAAGAAAAAGCGTTGATTTAAGGAAAAGGGTAGAAATTATTAATGGATCGAACGCAGACCTATACATATCAATTCATTTAAACTCCTTACCAAGAACATCTTCAAAAGGTGCACAAACATTCTTTTATGGTTCATTAATTGAAAATGAGCGATTTGCAAAATACGTCCAAGCTGAGTTAAGGGAAAGTTTAAATAATACTCATCGATTAGCGAAAATTATTAATCATGTTTATTTGATGAAATATGCAAAAGTACCAGGAGCGCTTGTAGAAGTTGGCTTTTTATCAAATTATGAAGAAAGTCAGCAGTTAAGAGATGAAGAATATCAAGATAAACTTGCTGCAGCTATATATAGAGGGGTTATTAGATATTATACAGATAAAAATGAACCGCCAAATTAATCGGTGTTTCAAACTTTGGCAAACGCTCGCTATCTTCGTTACTTCGTCTGCTTACGGTGCTCATTACCGTTTAGGTTTGAATTAGTTTGAAAATCATATTTTTTGGACTGCGTCTACGTAAAGAAACCGCCAAATTAATCGGTGTTTCAAACTTTGGCAAACGCTCGCTTTCTTCGTTACTTCGTCTGCTTACGGTGCTCATTACCGTTTAGGTTTGAATTAGTTTGAAAATCATATTTTTGGACTTCGTCTACGATAAGGAACCGCCGAATTATTCGGTGGTTTTCATTTTTACTAACTAATTAATGTTACTTAAGACTAACTATGATACATGTGTTATACTATTTAGTATATTAAGATAACGAGGTGTAAATATGCTTACCAATGAACAAGTATTATCACTTTTAGGTACAATTAATGAGCCATTTTTAAATAAATCATTAGCAGAATTAGATGCTGTTAAAGAAATATCGATAAAAGAAGAGAAGAAACATGTAAGCGTTAAAATTGCATTGTTGAAAACGGGCACAGCTGAACAAATGCAAATTCAAACACAAATTGTTCAGTTATTAAAGCAGAATGGTGCTGATACTGTTGGAATTCGATTTACTGAATTTACAGAAGAAGAAAAAGGTCAGTTTATTGAAGACAATGAAGAAAACTCAACACTTTCACTATTAGATAATAAAAAAGTACAATTTTTAGCGATCGCAAGTGGAAAAGGTGGAGTAGGAAAATCAACTGTTTCTGTAAACTTAGCTGTTTCTCTAGCAAGATTAGGTAAAAAAGTAGGTATAATTGATGCTGATATTTATGGCTTTAGTGTACCGGATATGATGGGGATTACGACAAGACCTGTGATCAGGGGTGAGCGTATCATTCCAGTCGATCGTTTTGGCGTAAAGGTTATTTCAATGGGATTCTTTGTAGAAGATAATTCACCAATTATTTGGAGAGGTCCAATGCTTGGTAAAATGCTACAACAGTTTTTCACAGAAGTTGAATGGGGAGATTTAGACTATTTATTACTAGATTTACCACCAGGTACTGGAGATGTAGCGTTAGACGTTCATAGCATGTTACCATCTTGTAAGGAAATAATTGTTACAACACCACATCCTACAGCTTCAATTGTTGCGGCTAGAGCGGGAGTAATGGCATTAAAAACAAATCATGAAATTATTGGTGTTGTAGAAAACATGAGTTATTTTGAAAGTAAAAAAACTGGCGAAAAAGAGTATGTTTTTGGTAAAGGTGGAGGAGAAAGGCTTGCAAAAGAGCTTCAAACAACTCTATTAGGACAATTACCTTTACAGCAGCCTGATTGGGATGAAGAGGACTTTGCTCCTTCAATATATGATAAAGATCACCCAACTGGTAAAATCTATACGTCGATTGCTGAACAGGTAGTCGAAAAAATCGTATTAAATAAATAATAAACAATACCCTTTTAATTTGTATGCTTGTTTTTTGTTAGCAATGGTTATACGATAACCATGGCTAATATTTAGACATGAATTAAATTATTAGGGTATTTATATTGATTAAATAGTTAATAAAGTTTTATATGAATCGTTAATTTAAGAAGAAAATCAGAAGCTTTGTGAAAACGGGGGATTAAGAAACGAATGACGAGTCGGAAATTGGTTCGATTATTTTTAACAACATTACTAGTTGGTGGAATCGCAACAATCTTAACGGGTATTCTTTATGGATATAAAGAGTATTTTGGTTATGTTCAAGATGGTAGATTTATTAAACTTCTAGTAGAAGTATCATTTTTATTTATATTAGGATTAGTATTCAGTGCTGTAAGTCAGATGGGATTCTTTGCATATTTGACAATACATAGATTCGGATTAGGCTTATTTAAGTCATTATGGAATACAGTTCAAATTGTATTAATCATATTAGCTCTATTTGATTTAGCTTATTTTCGATTTAGAGAGTATGCGCATGGAGAAGCTTTTACTGTCTATTTAATATTCCCAATAGTGCTTTTAGTAGGTAGTTTGATTGTTTCTTATATAAAAATGAAAGAAACAAACAAAGGGGCGTTTATTCCAGCACTATTTTTTATGATTGTCGTTACAATCGTTGAATGGGTTCCTGCATTAAGACAGAATGATCTTTCGTGGTTAATTCTAATGTTAGTACCGTTATTTATTTGTAATGCGTATCAGTTATTAACACTACACAAAATACTAAAAAGCTAAGAGAAATTTCTCTTAGCTTTTTTATTTTACAATTTTAATATTTGTTTTAGTATTAGATATCATTTGAGAAACTGTTATGTTTTTATATCCTTCTTCTTTTAAGTAGGACCAAATTAATGGCAATGCTTTTGGCGTTTGAAGTGCCGAATCACTTGCATGAAGCAAAATGATGTCGCCCGGATCAGTATTATTTTCTACGCTTTTAACAATTTTATTTGTTCCAGGATTTCTCCAGTCTTCAGTATTAACACTCCAATGAATCACAGAAAGATTGTTCCGTGCAGCAAGTTTTATAACTTCTTTATTATATTCACCATTTGGTGGTCTAAATAACTTAACGTCTTTTACGCCTAGACGATTAAATACTTCTGCTGAATTATTTAAATCTCTTTGCATTTCAACTGGAGTTAGCTGGGTGTAGCTTTTATATCGATACCCAAGTGTTCCAATCTCGTGACCTTGCTTAACGATTGTTTCTACGATCTCTGGATGTCGCTCTGCCCATGATGCAGATAAGAAAAAAGTGGCATTCGTAATTTTTTGATTTCGTAATACATCCAAAACTTTGAGTACATTTTCATCGCCCCAGCTTATATCAAAAGTAAGAGATACATTTTTTTGCGAGGCATCACCTTTGTAAATTGCCATTGGCCCTTTGTTGGTTGAAAAAGTTGAAAATGTTTTAGGTGCTTGTATATAAACTAAGCAAGCTGTGAAAAATGCAATAATAGTAATTAAAGAAAATTGCTTTAGTTTCCTTTTTGAAGTGATGTAAAAGTAAAAAAGCATAAAATCGCCTTCTTTCTTGTCCAAGTTCTTATATAAAGGATATGAGATTTAGTAAGCTTGTATGCTATAAAACGAAATGATTAAATGTTCTAAGTATTAGAACAATAAAACTGGGATTTTCTTAAAGACGAAAGTACCATGGAGTGGGAATTATGTTTGGTATACTTCTAAATAAGGAGCATGTATTAGAGATCGAGTCGCTCATAATACGCTCGCTAAATGAATTAGATAAAGAGTTATCATCGCATAACTTAAATGAAAGAGTTAAAAATGAAATGATTCTAAAGAAGAAAATTTTATATGAAGTGTATAATAGATTACCGCTGTGAGTGGATTCACTTAAATAATGGTGTAGATTGTAAAAAGTAGAATTGCTTTCCATTTTTGCAATTAGTAAGAGGCTTGTTCATTTAGTCCATGAAAAAGATTTTTAAAAAAATCATATTTTGTGTTGACGTTATATTTGAATACGTGGTATATTATTCCTTGTCTTCAACGACAACAAAAACTGATTCAACAAATTAAAAAATATTTTTTAAAAAATGTTGACAGGATATATTACGAAATGGTAATATTAGAAAGTCGCTTACGGGCGATGAAGTGAACTTTGAAAACTAAACAAAACATGAAGTAAACGTCAATTATTAGTTTTTTGAGCAATACAAGATTTAAACTTAACTTTTATGGAGAGTT
>NZ_JBHVPN010000019.1:0-71170 GCF_042887255.1 Gottfriedia sp. NPDC057948 | reverse complement strand
ATAAGGTAAGTTATATCAGTTACCCATTTTTTATTCAGATCTTTTGTACTGAACTCTCGATTTAGATGATTATTAGAGATAACGTACTTTTCTTTACGTCCAAAATGCTTCCACTTTTTTACACGGATTTTAGCTCGAATTCCATTTTCTTTCATTAGTCTATATACTCGCTTATGGTTTACTGTAAGACCATAGACTTTCTTCAACCATGTTTTAACTCGTACATATCCAAAACTCTCATTTATATCTGGATCTTGATGACATTCTTTGATTTTAGAAACAATGAGTTGATCTTCAATTTTTTTAGTAGACGGACACTCTTTATTCTTAACCCATTTATAAAACCCGCTTTTAGAAACCCCTGCAATCTTACAAAGTAAGACAACAGGATAATTTGTTTTTAGCTCGTAAATAGCACTATATTCTAACGTTTTCTTTTTAATATCATCTCCTTTTTCAAGGCTAAGAGCTTTTTTAAATATGCGTTCTCAGCTTCTAATCTTTGAATCTTTTCTGCGTCACTTAACGGTTCGATTTTAGGTCTGCCTTGATTATATCCTTTCGCTTTTCCACGTTTTTCTTCAAGCCCTTGGACACCTTCTCTTTTATAATGGTTAATCCATCTTTCAACAATTGCATAAGCAATCCCCAATTCCTTACCAATACTTTTTGCGCCCATACCTTCTTCAAAATAAAGGTTAATCGCCTGAAGCTTAAATTCTATATCGTATGTCTTTCTAATTTTCCCCATAAATAAATTCCCCCTATAGTAGACAGTACAGCACCTTTCTTTTAACTGTCTACTATAAGGGGATTATTACATTTTGGGCACCCTCTTTCTTATTTATTCATAAGTAGGTAACTAAATAGCGAACTGCAAATAAATTTGGAGAATGCAATTAAAATTGTTAAAATAGCAATTAAAATTCGAGAATCACAATTAAACTTGGCAAAACAGCAAATAAATTTCCAATAATCGCAAATAAGATAAAGTTTTACCCATACTAGTAAAGGTATTTTGACTACACATTGTACAAAAATTAGACCCTTTTAAAGGGAAAGAAGTGTAATTTTACTCCTATTTCGACTTGAAAATTGATTAAAGCTTGCTGAAATGACCATCAACAAGATCGAAAACTTCAACTACAATTTAAAGTCTAACTAAGATAATCCTGCTCTAAATAAAAAAAGGATGCCCATATGTCCATTACCTTGACATATGAGACACCCCTTATTGTACCTTCAGTTATGGCATGTCTACCAAAAAACCTTCAGTTTTTAATTGTAAGATTGCACTTTCAAGCTGCTGTTCACTATCTGCCTCTATCGTATGAAGATGTGTTCCATTTGTTAAATTTGACAGTGGGACAGAGCTCGTTTCTCCCATTTTTTGAAGGAATAAGCTAATATCATAACGGTTTGCAATTTGTAATTGGGCTGTGATATATCCATAGACGGGATGTTCAACCATTACATCCTTAACAGTAACACCGTGATCGACTAATATTTCTAGTTCTTTTTGAGTGTCTTCAGCTGTATGGTGACAAATGATTACTTTTCTAATTTTGTCGGTTTCCTTATTAGGATGTATATAAATATAGCCTTGTGCAGTTGCTAGTATAGGCTCATTTTTCGCTTTTAAAAGTGTAATATCACCTACGACAACTTGTCGACTAACATTTGCTTTTTTAGCTAAGGAATTGCCTGATAAGGGCGACTCAGACTCCTTTAACCATTGTAAAACTTTCTTTCTTCTTTCTTCCCCTAAAAGTTTTTTATTCATTTTAATTTCCTCGATTAAAAATTTTGATTAATGATTAATTTTAACACAGACGAAAATTTGATTAAGTCTTCTTCTGTTGTATGTTTTCCGATTGAGACTCTGAAGAATTGTTTTGCCTCATGGGGGTCTCTTCCAATTGCTAACATTGTTTCTGAAGGTTTCTGCATACCAATTGCACAAGCACTTCCCGTTGAAATGGCAAATTGATGTCGATTACATTCAAGCATAACAAACTGACCTTCAAGTCCAATGATCCTCATTCCAATTATATTTGGAATACACTCTCCAACAGAACCTTCAAATTTTACAAGATGTTGAACATCTTGTAATTGTGATTTTAAAACATTTTTTAAATAGAGACATCTCTTTTGCTCTTCATCTTGATTTTTTATTATATGACCAGCTGCTGTTACAAATGATGCAATTGCTGGAACATTAACAGTACCGGGGCGAATCCCACTTTCATGAGATGTACCGGGATAGATTGGTTGACAAGTTAATTTAGGATTTAAATAAAGGGCTCCAATCCCTTTTGGTCCATATAATTTATGACCTGAAATACTAAGACTAGAAATTTCATATTTTGAGACATCAATTGTTATTTTTCCAAATGATTGTACACAATCGCAATGAAGTAAGATATTTGATGAATTAAATAAATTTGCAATCTCGTTAATCGGTTGTATAGCTCCAATTTCAGAATTTACATGTTGAAAAATGCCCAATACAGTATCTTCACGAATTACATTTTCAATTACTTCTAAAGAGATAATCCCGCTATTTGTAACTGGCAAATAAGAAACTTCATATCCTTGTTCTTCCAGTACTTTTAAATAATTACTTATTGAAGAATGCTCTAATGTTGTGGTTAGTATGTGTTTTCCGACTTTTTTTGTACTCTTCAAGAGGGTTTGAATAGCAATTAAATTTGATTCAGTTCCTCCACTTGTAAAGTAAATTGAAGCGGGGCTAGCATTTATAAATCCTGCTAATTGCTTCCGGCATGCTTCAAGTAACAGTGATGCCTTTGAGCCAATATCATGTAAACTTCGCTCATTTCCAAAGTAATTTTTAGAGGCAGTGACAAATGTCTCAATGGCTTCTTCACTCATTGGAGTTGTTGCAGCATAGTCTAAATAAATCAAATTAAAGTCTCCTTTTTTACTCATTAAAAAAAAATTTCTTGTCATTAGTTTAAATATATGTAAATATAGGTGTCAAGACAGCTTTTTTATCTATAAGATAAAATTTAAATAGATGTACTGTAAATGGAGGGGGCAACTATGCGAACTGCAGACGTTGTCATTATTGGCAGTGGGATTGCTGCTTTAATGGCTGCAGAGGAAATTTGTCAGTCTAAAAATGTGATTCTATTCACAAAGAAAAAAATTTGGGACAGCAATTCGATGCTTGCACAAGGTGGAATTGCAGCTGTAATGTCTGATGATGATTCATGGGAACTTCATAAACAAGATACGCTCGAAGCGGGTTGTAATGTAAATAATATAGAAGCAGTAGAAGAACTAGTAAAGAACGGAACAACGTCTATGAAGGATCTTGTTTCTATTGGCATGGAGTTTGATAAAGATGAATTAGGTCAATTTCATCTTGGTAGAGAAGGAGCGCATCGGAAAAATAGAATTTTACATTCTGGCGGAGATGCCACTGGAAAGCATTTAGTTGAAACTATCTATGCTCGGTTAAAAGATAAAATAACGATTATAGAACATGAAATGGTAATTGATTTAATCATACAAGATGGATTATGTAAGGGTGTTTATATACTTAATGAAAATGGGGAATTAGAATCCTGTTTTGCAAACACAACACTTTTGGCAACTGGCGGTATTGGGGCAATGTATCAATTTAGTTCCAATAATAGGGCCATAACCGGAGATGGAATTGCTATGGCATTTCGAGCAGGTTGTGAGATGGCAGATTTGGAGTTTATTCAATTTCATCCAACCATGCTTTACATTAATGGGGCATGTAAAGGTCTAGTATCAGAAGCTGTTAGAGGCGAAGGAGCTTTTTTAGTTACGAAAACTGGTCGTCGCATTATGAAAGGAATTCATCCTTTTGAAGATTTAGCACCAAGAGATGTTGTTAGTAGGGCGATTTTTAATGAAATGCAAAACGGGGAAGAAATCTATTTATCGATTGAAATGATTGATGGATTTGAACAACGTTTTCCAACAATTACTGCCAATCTTATTAATAATGGAATTGATCTAGAAAAAGGATTGATTCCTGTTGTTCCAGGCGCACATTTCCACATGGGTGGGGTAAAGACATCTGCAAATGGAGAAACGACAATACCTGGATTGTATGCAGTAGGAGAGGTTGCTTGTACAGGTGTGCATGGTGCAAATCGACTTGCAAGTAATTCTTTATTGGAAGGGATTGTGTTTGGTAAAAAGGTTGCGAAATTTATTGCTGACCTTCCTTTAGCTAAAATAAATGAGAATCTACCAAAATACATGATACCAAGATTTAGAACCTTACCTACAAAAGATGAAATTAAAGAAATAATGATGAAGTATATCGGTATTGTAAGAAATGAAGACGATTTAACTAAAGCAATCACCTATTTTTCTTACTTCTTAGAATCTAAAACAGTTGATACACGCCCGATGAACAAAGAGGAAATAGAACGATACAATATGCTAATTACTGGAAAACTAATAGCAGAAGCTGCAATAAGAAGAAAAGAAAGCATCGGCTCACATTTTATAGAATATATCGATCAACCAGCTAATATTTGAGGAGAGAAATTCATGAATACATTAAAAGCTAAAAAAATGATTGAGCAATTTTTACTAGAGGATATTGGAGAAGGAGATCTATCCTCAATTCATATTTTTCCAATGCATGAAAGAACAACTGGAAAAGTACTTGCAAAAGCAGATGGAGTAATTGCTGGTACTGATTTAATTGAAATAACTTATAAATTACTTCATGAAGATATAAAAGTAACACTGCACGTTAAAGATGGTGAAACTGTTCAGGCAGGGCAGCTCCTTGCGGAAGTAGAAGGACCAGTTCAAGTGTTATTATCAGGTGAAAGAGTTATGCTTAATCTTTTACAACGAATGAGTGGGATTGCAACGCTTACTTCAAAAGCAGTTGAAACATTAAACGACGAGAAAATCAAACTTGTTGATACAAGAAAAACGATGCCAGGTTTACGTTTGTTTGATAAGTATGCAGTTACTTGTGGTGGAGGATCAAACCATCGTTTCGGCTTATATGATGCGGTGATGCTGAAAGATAATCATATTGCTTACGCAGGTTCAATTAAAAATGCAGTAGATTCATTACGTCATAAATTAGGTCATATGGTCAAAATTGAAGTCGAGACAGAAAACAAGGATCAAGTTCTTCAAGCCATTGAAGCTGGTGCAGATGTCATTATGTTTGATAATCGTACTCCAGATGAAATAAAAGAATTCGTTAAGCTTGTTCCAGAAACGATTGTAACAGAAGCTTCTGGTGGAATTACTTTAGATAATTTAGCAAGTTTTCAAAACTGTGGTGTAAATGTTATTTCTTTAGGCTGTTTAACACATTCGGCAAAAGCATTAGATATAAGCTTCTACTTGTAATAAAGAGGGATTGGAGTGGGGACAATGAACGTTTTAGATATGATACAAAAAAATGAAGGATATCAAATTCCTGATGAGTACTATACATTATCAACTGAGGAAATGGAAAAAAGAGTAAAAGATATAAAAGCGAGATTAGGTGATGCTCTTTTCATTCCAGGTCATCATTATCAAAAGGAAGAAGTTGTAGTTTTTTCAGATTCGACTGGAGATTCTCTACAACTTGCTCAAGTTGCTGCTAATAATAAAAAAGCGAAATATATCGTATTCTGTGGTGTACATTTTATGGCAGAGACCGCAGATATTTTAACAGAAGACGAACAGATTGTTATTTTACCTGATATGAGAGCAGGCTGTTCAATGGCAGATATGGCAGATCACCATCAAACTGATCGTGCATGGGTAGAGTTACAGAAGCTTTTCGGAGACACAATTTTACCGTTAACATATGTTAATTCAACTGCTGCTATTAAAGCGTTTGTCGGTAGAAATGATGGAGCAACCGTAACATCATCTAATGCTAAAAAAGTTGTTTCGTGGGCTTTTACACAAAAGGAACGTATTTTGTTCCTACCTGATCAACATTTAGGTAGAAACACAGCATTTGAATTAGGTGTACCGTTAGAGCATATGGCGATTTGGAATCCAATAACGGACACTTTAGAATATGAGGGTGATGATCTAAATAACATCAAAGTAATACTTTGGAAAGGTCACTGCTCTGTTCATGAGAATTTTACAGTGAAAAATATTGAGAATGTACGAAAAAATCATCCAGATATGAGAATTATTGTGCATCCAGAATGTTCTAGAGAAGTTGTAGCAGCAAGTGATGACAATGGATCTACTAAA
This sequence comes from Gottfriedia sp. NPDC057948, assembly GCF_042887255.1. NCBI lineage: Bacteria > Bacillati > Bacillota > Bacilli > Caryophanales > Bacillaceae > Gottfriedia > Gottfriedia sp. NPDC057948. The sequence goes on along the minus strand of NZ_JBHVPN010000019.1, from coordinate 64,930 downwards.
TATATTATAGACCAAATTGAAGCTGCTCCTGCAGGAAGTAAATGGGCAATTGGAACTGAGATGAATCTAGTTCAAAGAATTATTAAAAATCATCCTGATAAGGAGATCATTTCATTAAATCCGTTTATGTGTCCTTGCTTAACGATGAATCGTATCGATTTACCACATTTATTATGGTCTTTAGAAAATATCGAAAAAGGTAACATTCAAAATATTATTACAGTAGATAAACAAACTGCAAAAGATGCAGTTAAAGCATTAGATAAAATGCTTGAACTTGCTTAAAAATTAAATATCAAAAAAATTAAAATCATTTAGTTCATTCTGAGCTAAATGATTTTTTTATAGAAAAAACAAGAATAAAGTAAATACTTATACAAGCTTACTCGTCATAAATTAAAATACCTTCTATCATAAATACAAATATTCAGACATACATTGTTGTGAGGTACTAATGTACAATCCAACGTAGAGGCAATTGGTCAGGAGGGGAAAAGGTGAGAATTCACATAGTAATAAAGGGCGATACCCTTAAGAGCATTGCTCAAAAATATAACATCGACTACGAAGAGATAGTTAAATTAAATGCCCAACTAAGTAATCCAGATATGATCTATCCTGGCATGAAAATAAAAGTGCCAGAAAGGGGAGAAAAACCAGCCCCATTAGGTTCTAAAAAGGAGGTACAGCAACCTAAACCAAGTGTTGCTTTGGAGGTAGAAGAAGGAAATGTTCAACCTGTAGCACAGACACAACCTGCTGTCATGCCGAATACAAAGCCAGTTGATAATAATTTGAATATTAATGTAGAGGTTACACCGACAGTAAAACCTGTAATTCAGGTACCTATTCCACCTGCCAAACCGACTGTATCACCTGCGACAAATAATGCGAATCAACAAGTATCTCCTGTTCAAACTGGAAAACCAAATGCGAACATACCGCAAGTTGTTTCGCCAGTGGCAGTTAAAAATCCGATAAATGATAATAAATCAAATGTGAACACCAAGGGAGGCCAAAGCATGTCAGAGAAAAAGAACTACTTCCCAGGATCATTAGTTTCTCCGTCAACACCAACTCCGCAAGTATCACCAGCGGAAACAGGAAAACCAAATCAACAAGTATCGCCTGTATCAACAGGAAAACCAAATCAACAAGTATCACCAGTATCAACAGGAAAACCAAATGTGCAAGTATCACCTGTAGCAACAGGAAAACCAAATGTGCAAGTATCACCAGTATCAACAGGAAAACCAAAAGAGCAAGTATTACCTGTAGCAACAGGGAAACCGAATATGCAAGTATCACCAGTATCAACAGGAAAACCAAATATGCAAGTATCACCAGTATCTACAGGAAAACCAAACATGCAAGTATCACCAGTATCAACAGGAAAACCAAACATGCAAGTATCACCAGTATCTACAGGGAAACCAAATATGCAAGTGTCACCAGTATCAACAGGGAAACCAAATATGCAAGTATCGCCAGTGGCAACAGGAAAGCCAAATGCGCAAGTATCACCAGTAGCTACTAATAAAGCCCAAACATTACCAGCGTATATGGGACCTAATGCACCACAAACACTACCAGCGTATATGGGACCTAATGCACCACAAACACTACCAGCGTATATGGGACCTAATGCACCACAAACACTACCAGCATACGCAGGACCGAATGTACCGCAAACATTACCAGCGTATGTAGGACCGAATCCAAACGCAGCTCAAACACTACCAGCATATGTAGGACCGAATCCAAACGCAGCCCAAACATTACCAGCGTATATGGGACCAAATCCAAACGCAGCCCAAACATTACCAGCATATGTAGGACCAAACCCAAACGCAGCCCAAACGTTACCAGCATATATGGGACCAAATGAAAACTTCCCACAAACATTGCCGGCATATATGGGACCAAACGCAAACTTCCCACAAACATTGCCGGCATATATGGGACCAAACGCAAACTTCCCACAAACAATGCCAGCATATATGGGACCGAACGCAAACTTCCCACAAACATTACCAGCATATATGGGACCAAATGCTGGATACCCATATTATCCACGTGGAGAAGGAGGGGCAGGAGGGGCATTACCAACATTACCGAGTTTTGGAGCTATGCCGATGTTGCCAGGATCTGGAGAAGCACCAGGAGCGACTGGAGGAGGACCAGGAGCACCAGTTCCGCCAACTGCGATGCCAATGCCATTACCAGCGCCAATGCCAGGAAATACTGGGCAAACAATGCCATCGTATATGGGACCAAATCCAAATACAGGGCAAACATTACCAGCATATATGGGACCGAATCCAAATTTAGCCCAAACATTACCGGCATACATGGGACCAAACGGAAATTTCCCACAAACATTACCAGCATATATGGGACCAAATGAAAACTTCCCAGCAACACTGCCGGCATATATGGGACCAAATGAAAACTTCCCAGCAACACTACCAGCATATATGGGACCAAACGCAAACTTCCCACAAACATTACCAGCATATATGGGACCAAACGCAAACTTCCCACAAACATTACCAGCATATATGGGACCAAATGAAAACTTCCCAGCAACACTACCAGCATATATGGGACCAAACGCAAACTTCCCAGCAACACTACCAGCATATATGGGACCAAATGAAAACTTCCCAGCAACGATGCCAGCATATATGGGACCAAACGCAAACTTCCCAGCAACAATGCCAGCATATATGGGACCAAACGCAAACTTCCCGCAAACATTGCCAGCGTATATGGGACCAAATGAAAACTTCCCACAAACATTGCCTGCTATGGACTATCCAAAGTTCCAAGGCGGACCAGTTGCTACACCGTATGCTACTGGACCGACTCCAATGTATCGTGATGCAGCAGAACCTTATTTTGATCCGAATTCGCAATTATTTACTCCTTATGCACAAAATCAGTCTTCATACGGAGTGCCATATTTCGAGGAAGATGAACAATAAAGAATTTTATTTAAAAAGGCGATTAATTTTTAATCGTCTTTTTTTTATTTTCTAATTCAATACAGGAATTAATTGGTGTAGAAATTAAATTCTCATGAAACAGCCTTTAAAGGCTACTTTTTTACTTAAAATGAGTTTCCAACCATCAATTAACAATTTAAAATCCCCCTAAAAAGGTCAACCTAACTTTGTAATACAACTTTAGTATTACAATTGGCTGTAATTAAAGGGAGGGTTTTATATTGAATAAAAAAGGTCTTATCGTTGCTACAGGTACGGTGCTAACAGCTTTAACATTATCTGCTTGTGGAACAAACAATAATGCCATGAATGACCATAAAAGAAATGTTGGTTATGAAAAAGTAAACTTCAATAGACCGACAAACCCTTATGCTGTTAATGATCGTTATGAAAACGTAAACTATCCAAATAACCAAGATTATTTCACAAAGAAAAATAATCACTACGGAAATGATCGTATAAATGAAGGTTTAAGTAGTGAGTATTCTAATGATGGCGTAATCCATGATGGAACATATGGAAGAAATGTCAACAATATGAATAGAAACTACACGATGGATCAAGTTCGTTATAATAACGATTTAAACACAGCTCCTCTTGTACCATATACAAATATTAGTACAAATACTAATATGAATGCTGGTGAACGAAAGTTTGCAGACCAAATTTCTAAACGAGTAGAACAAATGTCAAATGTTGCCAAAGCAAACACGGTAGCTGTTGGTGATCAAGTTCTAGTTGCAGTAGATTTAGTAAATAAAAATGTTGATGAAAGCGCATTTAGATCTAAAATCAAAGACGCTTTATCACCATACACGAGTGGTAAAAAAGTATATGTAACATTCGATGGTACAATAAGAAATAATTTAAATAACATTACAAATAATGTACCTAATGCCACTAAAAATGTATTATACGATACAAAAGAAAATGTTAAACATATGTATCGTAATGTAAAAAATGATGTTAAGGATGCAACTAATCCAAACCGATAAAAATCAATTTTTTACATTGAAAAGGAAGAAGCCCTTGCTTCTTCCTTCAGACTGTTGACAAACGCTCGCTTTCGTCGTTGCTTCGCCTGTCTGCGGTGCTCATTACCGTCTAGGGTAACTCCGCTCCACACCAGGCTTCGCGCCTCGAAAGACAACCGCTTGCAATCAGTCTGAAACTCATGTTTTTTGTACTTTGTCTACACACTGTAGGAAGAAGCCCTTGCTTCTTCCTTTTTTTAAGTGTTCAGGTTTTTAGGGTTGGATTTTACCAAGTTTAGTTACTATTAGTTCTTAGAATAGTTAAATAATTCGTTTGATGAGGGTTAAACAATATGGTAAAGTGATTTTTATATTGACCAAAAGTTCGAAGCGGTCAATTGGTTAAAAAGAGAATTTGAGGTGAGTTTTTTGAAAAAGCAAAATATTTTACAAGCTGCCACAAAGTCATTTACCATCTTTGGCTATAAAGCAACTACAATGAGTCAAATCGCAAAACAGGCAAATGTTGGAAAGGGAACGATCTATACTTTCTTCAAAAATAAAGAAGAGTTGTTTGATGAAATCATCAATAATTTGATTAATGAAATGAAATTTTTAGCTGAACAATCCATTCGTGATGAAGATTCATTCATCGAAAAAGCACATAAAGGAATTGAAGTTTTTATTGCCTTTCATAATGAACATGAATTAACAATAAAGTTACTTCAGGAACAAAAAGAAATTGGAACAACTATCGTACATGATGCTTTAAAACGATTGAATCATTCAATCATTCTCTACATACAGAAAAAAATTGAAGAGGCAATTGCAAAGAAAGAAATAGTTGAATGTGATCCCGAAATAACCGCATTAGTAATGTTTCGACTTTATACCACACTAAAAATCGATTGGGAGAAAGAGCACGAAGCACTAAGTCCTAAAAAAATTACTGAGTTATTTAACTTTTATATACTAAATGGTTTATCAAAAGGGCATGATTAAGGGTTAGTGGATTAGGAGGAGAAAATTTTGTTTGTTAAATTAGACAATAAAGACAGAAAAATGGCAAATTCAATTTTAAATGTACAGTTACCTGCATATAAGGTAGAGGCAAAGTTAATCAATTTTGAAGGAATACCACAATTAAAGGACAATGTTGAAAGTATTAGAGATTCCAAAGAAATCTTTATCGGTTATGTGATTGATAATGATTTGAAAGGATTTTTAGCCTATACAGAAGGCGATAACGAATATCAAATATGTAGATTGGTAGTACATCCTAGTTGCTTTAAGCGGGGTATAGGAAGAAAATTAGTTCATTATTTTTTAAATGAAATTGCCAAAAAGAAAAAGGTAATTGTTTCAACAGGATCAGATAACCTACCGGCCATTAACTTATATAAAACTTCTGGTTTTAAATTTCATAGGGAAATTGAAGTGGTACCTAATTTTTATATATCTCTATTTGAAAATACATCTAATCATTAAAGATAAAATTAAAATGAAAAAAAGATAATGATCTTTAGCTTTCATCCCCCTTTCCTAAAGAGAACTCTTTCGTTATTTTGTTTAAAAGATTCATGGTCATTTACATATAAAAATTTTCAACATCTTGGATAAAGATAAAAGGAATGGTCAAACTAAAAAAGCTTGTATGAATATGTCTAAAGGAGTGGATGTTTGTGAAAAAGTTCATTTTAATATTTGTTTGTTTACTAGCTTTATTAATACCGGCACAAACTGAAACATTGGCAGCTCATAATGATATTCATCATAGTTCCAACAAAAAGGGTATTACAATCATTTTACATAAAGTATATATAAACGGTGAAGTGATTGAGGAAATTTATATTAATCAACACAAAACTCTTGGGCAAGTAAAAAAAGAGTTTAAGGGTTGGAAAGTCATAGAAGAAAATGATGATCAAATCGTATTAATGAAAAAAATAAATGATCTTTCACCTACTTTAAAGTCGAAAGGTTATTTAGGAATAAATTCAAATGGAGTTTTGAATTTATATATTGGAGCGCCAAGTGGTAATAATATTATTGAATCTTTTTTTCAAATAGATACGAATAAATTAGAAGTAAATAAACAAAAGCAGCTTGAGAAAGGGATTAAAATTTCGACCAAAGATCATTACGAATATCTATTACATTACTTAAAAGAGTATGAAAGAATCGTAAATTGAATTTCGGAATTCGCCTGTGGTCATTCGGTAACGACTATCTAAAGATAAAAAATAATCCACAAAGGTGATTTGTTTTCCTTGTGGATTTTTTGTATTTTAAGGGTTCAAATCATTTTTCTATCTCGAACTTCCTTTTCCTGGGCTCTTTTCCATTCATTTCTCAAAATAGAATAAACATAAGTATCATGCGCTGTACTTCCTTGTATTAAATACTCGCGTAGCAGACCCTCATTCGTAAATCCTATTTTTTCAAGAAGTTTTTGGGAAGGGAGATTTTCTGGATAAACGATCGCTCCAATTCGATTTAGTTGGAGAACATCAAAACCATATGATAATAATGCCTTTAAAGCTTCTGTCGCAAAACCTTTTCTCCAATAGTCAGGGTGTAGCTCATAGCCAACTTCTGCTCTTTTGTTTCGTTCTTGGTAGGCATTAAATCCACATGTTCCGATTAATTTGTTTGTTTCATTATCAATCATTCCCCAACGGATGCCATTGCGCGTTTCATACATTTCTTTAAAATAATGAATTACGTCCAATACTTCACTACTATTTTTTAGTGCATCGAGTCCATAATATTTGGTGACATCTTCTCTTGATAAAATATTGAACATTCGATTAAGATCAGTGACTTTAATTTCTCGTAAATAAAGTCTCTCTGTAGTTAGAATTGGAAACATGTCCAAATCGAATAGCCTCCCTTTTGATTATCTTAAGTATCTAGCATTTAAAAATATGCTATATTCATTAGTCATTTTTATATAAACTTTTTCATTAAATCATATGTATAAAATTTTTATTTTCGACAGCCGACTATTTTTTTCCTTCTTCTATCTATGGTACAATGGAATACATGTAAAAAGGGGAGAAAACCATGTACGAATACATAATTGGAAAGATAGAATGGGTTGGACCAGAATATATTGTAATTGATCATAATGGAATGGGCTATCAATTATTTACACCTAATCCATATGTTTTTAGACCTTCAAATGAAATCTTAAAAGTTTATACTCATCATTATGTAAGACAAGATGTTATGATGTTATATGGTTTTAAAACACTAGATGAACGTACTTTATTTCAAAAATTGTTAAGTGTATCAGGAATCGGTCCTAAAGGTGCCTTGGCAATTGTTGCGACTGGAGAGCCAAATCAAATTGTTCATGCAATAGAAGAAGAGGACGAAGTATTTTTAACAAAGTTTCCTGGTGTTGGTAAAAAGACAGCAAGACAAATGATCCTTGATTTAAAAGGAAAACTTGAAAAAGTCTTTGGAGCAGTACAAGTTGATTTATTTACTGACCTAGATGCTATAGAAGAGAAAGAAAGTGCAGCATCTTCATTAGATGATGCAATTGAAGCTTTAAAAGCATTAGGTTATGCGGAAAAAGAAGTTAAAAAGATCGTACCGTTATTAAAGAATGAAAAACTTTCAACTGATGAATATATTAAAAAAGCACTTCAATTACTATTGCAAGCTAAGAGGTGATGAAAATGGATGACCGAATTTTATCAAGTGAAAGCAGTGGCGAGGAATTTGATCAAGAGCTTTCACTAAGGCCTCAATCATTAAGGGAATATATAGGGCAAGATAAAGTTAAAAAGAATTTGCAAGTTTTTATTGAAGCGGCAAAAATGCGAAATGAGTCTTTAGATCATGTTCTATTATACGGTCCTCCTGGATTAGGTAAAACCACTTTAGCAGCGATTATTGCCAATGAACTAGGTGTTGGATTCAAAACGACTTCAGGACCAGCGATTGAACGTCCTGGAGATCTAGCAGCTATTTTGACTTCACTTCAACCAGGTGATGTATTATTTATTGATGAAATTCACCGACTGCCTCGAACAGTGGAAGAAGTACTTTACCCAGCAATGGAAGACTTTTTCTTTGATATCGTAATTGGCAAGGATGCAACTGCAAGGTCGGTAAGAATTGATTTGCCACCATTTACATTAATAGGTGCAACAACTAGAGCAGGTCTCCTTTCTTCACCACTTAGAGATCGTTTTGGAGTATTAAATCGGTTAGAATTTTATACAGTTGAACAGCTAGCATTGATCGTAAAAAGAACAGCAGAGTTATTTGGAATGGAAATTGAAAATGACGCTGCTTTAGAGTTAGCTAGAAGGTCTCGAGGTACACCCCGAATTGCAAACCGTTTATTACGAAGGGTAAGAGATTTTGCTCAAGTTCAAGGGAGTGGAATTATTACCTTTTCCATTGCTAAAGACTCTTTAATTCAAATGCAGGTAGATGAAGCAGGTCTAGACCATATCGATCATAAATTGTTACTAGCTATTATTGAGCGATTTAAAGGCGGTCCTGTTGGGGTTGATACGATTGCAGCTTCGATCGGTGAAGAGTCACAAACGATTGAAGATGTATATGAGCCATATTTACTTCAAATTGGATTTCTTCAGCGGACTCCTAGGGGACGAATTGTTACTGATTTAACATACAAACATTTCGGGTTGCAGGTGCCGGAGCAATGATTGATTTGTCAAAGATTTTAATTACGTTAGGAATTATCTTATTAGTTGTTGGATTGTTTATTCGATTTGTAGGGAAACTTCCGGGCGATATTTTTATAAAAAAAGGAAATGTATCATTTTACTTTCCGATTGTAACATGTATTATCATAAGTATTTTACTTTCACTTATTTTTTCACTATTTGGGAGAAAATAAATGAGTAGGAATAAATAGAGTTTGGAAAAGGGAATTGTGGGTAACCTCCCTTGTCCTTACTCCTGAAATTTATGAGGTGTATAAAAATGGATGTAAATTTATTTGATTTTGATTTACCTGAAGAATTGATTGCTCAGACTCCTTTGTTGGACCGAGAAGCATCGAGACTTATGGTATTACATAAAGACTCTGGCAATGTAGAGCATAAACAGTTTCCAGATGTGTTAGATTATTTACAAGAGGGAGACTGTTTAGTTTTAAATGAAACAAAAGTCATGCCTGCTAGATTATTTGGTGTGAAAGAAGATACAGGTGCTCAAATTGAAGTATTATTACTTCAACAAGAAGAGCAGGATGTATGGGAAACATTAGTTAAGCCTGCTAAAAGAGTAAAAGAAGGTACAATCATTTTATTTGGAGATGGCAGATTAAAGGCAGAATGTGTAGGTTCTAGTGATCAAGGTGGAAGAAAATTAAAATTCCAATACGATGGAATTTTTTATGAGATCTTAGACCAGCTAGGTGAAATGCCGCTTCCTCCATATATTAAAGAAAAATTAGAAGATAAAGATCGTTATCAGACTGTATTCGCAAAAGAAATTGGTTCAGCGGCGGCACCTACGGCAGGTTTACATTTTACAAAAGAACTCTTAGCTAAAGTTCAAGAAAAAGGTGTAAAGTTAGCATTTATTACATTGCATGTAGGGTTAGGTACATTTAGACCGGTAAGTGTAGAGTCCATTGAAGAACATGATATGCATTCAGAATACTACTATATGTCTGATGAAACGGCTAAACTGTTAAATGAAACGAAATCAAACGGTGGTAGAATCATTACTGTTGGAACAACTTCTACACGAACAGTTGAAACGATTGCTACGGCAAATAACGGTAAGTTTGAAGGGTCTAGTGGTTGGACGTCTATCTTCATTTTCCCAGGATATAAATTTATGGGAATTGACGGGATGATTACGAACTTCCATTTACCAAAATCAACTCTAATTATGCTAATTAGTGCTTTAGCCGGAAGAGAACCAGTTTTATCTGCTTATAAAGAAGCAGTAGATCAAAAATATCGCTTTTTTAGCTTTGGCGATGCAATGTTAATACTTTAAGAATTGAAAGGAATCTAAAAATGACAGCAATTCGTTATGAACATATTAAAACTTGTAAGCAAACAGGTGCGAGATTAGGAATTGTCCATACTCCACATGGTTCATTTGAAACTCCAGCATTTATGCCTGTTGGAACTTTAGCCACTGTTAAAACAATGTCTCCTGAAGATTTAAAAGCAATGGGATCAGGTATTATTTTAAGTAATACTTACCATTTATGGTTAAGACCAGGACATGAGATTATTAAAAAAGCTGGTGGCTTACATAAATTTATGAACTGGGATCGTGCAATCTTAACAGATTCAGGTGGATTCCAAGTATTTAGCTTAAGTCAATTCCGAAAAATAGAAGAAGAAGGCGTACATTTCAGAAATCACTTAAATGGCGATAAATTATTCCTTTCACCTGAAAAGGCGATGGAAATTCAAAATGCATTAGGTTCTGATATCATGATGGCTTTTGATGAGTGTCCACCATACCCTGCTGAGTATGATTACATGAAACGTTCAGTTGAAAGAACAAGTAGATGGGCAGAGCGTTGTTTAAATTCACACCAAAGACCAGAGGATCAAGGATTATTTGGTATTGTACAAGGTGGAGAATACGAAGAACTTCGTAAACAATCCGCAAGAGACTTAGTATCTTTAGATTTCCCAGGTTATGCAATTGGTGGATTATCAGTTGGTGAACCAAAGGATGTAATGAATAGAGTTTTAGAATTTACGACTCCTTTACTACCAACGGATAAACCAAGGTATTTAATGGGGGTAGGTTCTCCTGACTCATTAATTGATGGTGCAATTCGTGGAGTGGATATGTTTGACTGCGTACTTCCAACGCGTATTGCTCGAAATGGTACATGTATGACGAGTGAAGGTCGATTAGTAATTAAGAATGCAAAATATGCAGAGGACTATTCTCCACTTGATCCTAATTGTGATTGTTATGCATGTAAAAACTACACACGAGCATATATCCGTCATTTAATAAGATGCGAAGAGACGTTTGGAATGCGTTTGACTACTTACCATAACTTACATTTTCTGTTACAATTAATGGAACAAGTTCGCCAAGCAATCCGCGAAGACCGTTTAGGTGATTTCCGAGAAGAGTTTTTTGAACAATACGGTTTTAATAAGCCGAACGCTAGGAACTTCTAAAATTTACATATTGAAAGGAAGATTAAGATGGGTAGTGGTTTAATGGGGATTTTACCTCTAATATTAATGTTCATAGTTTTCTACTTCTTACTAATTCGTCCACAACAAAAGCGTCAAAAGCAAACAGCTAATATGCAAGCTGGAATTAGCAAAGGCGATATGGTTGTAACAATCGGTGGATTACACGGTTTAGTTGATGCTGTTAACGAAGAAAATAATACAATTACTTTAAAAACTACTGATGGATCACGTATGGTATTTGAAAAAAGCGCAATTCGTGAAACAAGAACACAAGCTTAATTTTAATTAATTGTATCGTAAGAAACGCTAGTTCCATTTCGGAAACTAGCGTTTTGTTTATTTTGTAAGAAATTTAAATTAGTGTTCTAGACAAAACCCAAAAAAGTTGAGATCAGACTGATTATTTATTATAAGATTTATTACTTGCTGCATTCACTCCAAAAATTGACCCTAACATACAAACACCTAAGAAAATCCCATGATACATTATTTGTTCCTGTGAAAAAGTTCGGTCATAGCCAAGAAACTGTACAAAAAATACAAAAATAGAATACGCCCCACTCGTTAGCAATCCAAGAATCCAACCTTTTTCTTTCCCTTTTGCTCCTGTAACAAAACCACCAATTAACATAACGATAAATGATAAGATAAGAGTTGTTGTTGTGACACTTGCTTCTGTAAGTGAAGTTAGTTTAAGTAATAATGATAAAATCAAACTAATTGACAATACTAATAATAGAATAGTTAAAAAGCCAAAAGAGACAGCTACAGCTGTTTTTTTCATTCATATTCCCCCTTGTACACTCTTTTAATACAAGCATATTCATGAGATGAATTTTTAGAATACTTATAGGGCAATTACAATTAGTAAAATTATGAACAAAATTCTACTATTATTTTCTTTATGGAAAATTAGTTGTATTTTAACTCATATTTACAGATATTAAGTGCTAGCTAAAGAACATGTTTTTTAAAATCAACAAGTTTTGGATGTGAGGGTAAGTAAAATGGAATTAGGTTCTATGACGATTCGTACCATTTTAATTTATTTAATTATTGCATTTTTCTTTCGCTTAATGGGTAAGAGAGAAATAGGAGAGTTAAGTTTATTAGATTTAGTCGTTTATATATTGTTAACTGAAATAGCAGCCATCGGTATCGAAAACCATGATGATCCGATCATAAAAGTGATCTATCCAATGTTTTTAATTGTCGTTATCCAAATAATTTTTTCTTTAATTTCGCTAAAAAGTGTTAAATTTAGAAAAATATTAGATGGACATCCCGTATTAATCATTAGTAAAGGTAAAGTTTTAGAGAAAGAAATGAAAAAACAAAGATACACGTTTGACGACCTATTACTCCAACTTAGAGAGAAGGATATAGGAGACGTACGAGATGTTGATTATGCATTACTAGAGCCTACAGGGAAATTATCAATATTTAAAAAGGAAATAAACGGTGATATAAATTATAGTTCACTCACATTTCCATTAATATTAGATGGTATCGTACAAGAAGATAATTTAAATCAGTATCATAAAGATAAACAATGGTTATTAGAGCAGTTAAAAAAACATGGCTATGATGATTTTAAACAAGTATCTTATTGCAGCTTACGAGGCGGAGAAATATTTTTTGATAAGAAAGACGAATAACGAAGGATAAGTATAAAACGGTTAATGTTTAAAACGTACATTAAGTGAACATTTAATGATTAAATTATCAATTTTGGTGAGAAATTATTGATTTTAAATGTTAATATGTTTGAGCAGTTTTATAATATCAACGAACTCTAGTAATTGTTTATTATTAATAAGTTAAAAATAATTAAGAGTAACTTATAAAAAAACAATTTCAAATGATTATTATAATACGATGATGTTCGACCTTAATTGACCTACAAACTGATTAACAAGCTTTTATGCTACCCTTAGTAAAGGATATTAAATTAGGTTTTTTAGTGTAAACTTTTTTTGATGAAAAAGTTGATTGGAACGAAAGGATGCTCGACTCCTATGGGATTAGCGGGAAGGCTGAGACCCCACAGGCTTGCCGAGGAGGCTCAGGTCTCGCCCCATGGAAAGCGAGCATCCTGTAGTGGAAATCAACATCAATCAACTCCTTTACGAAAATTTGATAACTAGTTTACTAAGTGTTTTTCAACAGAGTGAAACCACAAAGTGTATTATTACTTTGTGGTTATGTTATGATCATTTCTATTGTCAATTATCTTGTAATTAGCTTTTTAAAGAATGGGATTCGGATGATCTCATCTTTCTTAACTAGGTTAAATAATAGAATTAATAAGATATACATTAATGTAACAACAGAAATACTCACTAAGGTTTGTACTAATAATGAAGGTGAAAAAACTACATATTCTTTGATGAATTTTCCGACATAAATACAAATTCCTAAAATGATTAGACAATAAACATAATCCTTAACAAAAATTGAAAAGTTGATGGCCTTTAATACAGTAAAATAGTGAAGAACTGTTATCGTTACAATGCTAATATTCATAGCTAAGGCAACACCGTTAATACCGAACTTTGGATTTGTAGCTAGTAATAAAATACTAGCTATTTTAACGACTGAACCAACAAAGCTATTTATCATAGCTGAATTTGCAAGATTAAGTGCCTGCAATACAGCTTGTAGTGGTCCTTGGAAATAGTAAAAAATAAAGCATGGTGCTAAAAGTAATATAAAATTCGTAGCTTGGTCACTTTTGTACATTAGTGTTAAAATCGGTGAAGCAAAGACGTATAAAATGACTACAGACCAACCACCAGCAATCATTGAGTAGCGTAATGCTTGCTGCAACCTTCTTTCAACAGTTACACGATCTTTTTTGGCCATTGCTTCACTAATCGCTGGCACAAGTGCAGTAGATAGTGCATAAGTAATAAACGCTGGTAAAAGTAATAGAGGTAAAGCGTATCCTGCAAGTAATCCATATTGTTTTGTTGCAACAGCTGCAGTTACCCCTGCAATCGCTAAACTTTGTGAGACAACGATTGGTTCTAAAAACATTGATATTGAACCAATTAAACGACTTCCAGTTGTTGGTAATGCTATGCTTAATAGGTCGCTAAGCGTTTTTCTTCCATCTTTAATATTGTTCTTAAATCCTGATATAAACTTTGCATTTTTTTCTTTCTTAAAAACATAAAGCATATAAATTAACGAAGCTAATTCTCCTAATACAGAAGAGATAATGGCGCCACTAGCGGCAAATTCAACTCCATATGGTAAAAAAGTTTTAGTACAAACTGCAACTAGGACAATTCGAACAACTTGTTCAATAACTTGGGAAAAGGAAGAAGGGCGCATATTCTGTACGCCTTGAAAATATCCGCGTAAAACTGATGAGATTGCGATAATTGGAACAACCGGAGCGATGGCAATTAATGGGTACATAGTCCTTGCATCCGTTAATAAGTTTTTAGCGATGAAAGGGGATAAAAAGATCATTGCAGTAGTAAAAATAATACTTAATATGCCAGTTATTGACATTGAAACAGCTAGAATCTTTTTTATCCGATCTTGTCTATTTTGAGCAACTGCTTCTGCAATTAATTTTGAAATGGCAATTGGTAGGCCGAGCTGTGTTAGCGTCATGACCAAAAATAGTGTTGGTACTGCCATCATAAATAATCCTACGCCTTCTTCACCCATAATTCTTGCTACAACAATACGATTAAAAAATCCTAATATTCTTGTGATGAGCCCTGCAATAAGTAAAAAAAACGTTCCTCTTAAAAACGTTTGCTTTGTCATTACTTTTACCACCTTCTCAAACAGCCTAGAATGATTTACAATTATATATATGCTAGAAATGTAGGCAAGCATGACAAGTTAGTTCAACATCTAGGAAATGAATGTGAAGGTCTAAAATCATTTTTCTAAAAATACAGAAAATTAGGGGGGGAAGAGTATGTCGACTTTTCATCAACAAGCTGCAGAATTTAAACCACAGCTACAGGTAGTAATAGAAAGTAAACTGGATGAATTTAGAATGCTTGGATTCGATACTGTCAGTGGGGATGACTTATGGGTATGCCTCGAAAGAACTTTATGGCGAAAGAAAGAGGATGAACCAAAACTTTTTCAAATGGTAGAAGACATACTCTCATTAACTGTAAACGATTATATGAATTATATTCGAATCGAAGCATTTAAATCACCTACTTGGCAGTTTGGGGAGTCAGTTTAACCATCAATTGACAATAAAAAAATTGCATTTGTATAATATAAGAATGAAAACATACCATTTTTGTACTAGAACTTGAACTAGTTAGAGGAGGAAATTCACAACATGGTGAAGCGTAATAGGATTGTTGCCTTCTTCTTAATTATTGCTGTATTAGCAGCAGTAATCGGCACAACTGTATTTGGTACCGCGAAAAATATTAAACTTGGTCTGGATTTACAGGGCGGGTTTGAGGTACTTTACAAAGTTAAGCCGATTAAGAAAGGCGATAAAATTAACAAAAATGTTTTAGTAAGTACAGCAAAAGCTCTTGAAAAACGTGTAAACGTATTAGGAGTAAGTGAACCAAACATTCAAATCGAAGGAAAAGATCGTATTCGTGTACAATTAGCTGGTGTAAAAGATCAAGCTAAAGCACGTGATATTCTTTCTACGGAAGCGAACTTAACAATTCGTGACGTAAATGATAAGGTTCTTATGACTGGAGCGGATTTAAAAGAAGGCGCTTCAAAGCAAACATTTGACCAAATGGGTAAACCTAGTGTATCAATCACATTTAAGGATGCTTCTAAGGTTAAAGATGTTACAAGTAAAGTGTTAAAAATGGGTGCTCCAAATAATATGATGGTTATTTGGTTAGATTTCAAAGAAGGAGAAGACTCTTTCAAAAAGGAATCTGCAAAAGCAAAGCCTAAATTCTTATCTGCAGCTAGTGTAAATCAAGTATTTACCGACGATTCACTTTCCATTGTTGGTTCTACTTTCACGGTTGAAAGTGCAAAAGAACTTTCAGATTTATTAAATGCAGGGGCTCTTCCAGTACACCTTGAAGAAATGTATTCAACATCAATCGGTGCAAAATTTGGTACAGATGCTCTACATGAAACAATTTTTGCTGGAATTATTGGTGTATCAGTCATTTTCTTATTTATGCTTTATTTCTATCGCTTACCAGGTTTAATCGCAAGCATCATGTTAATGGCTTATACTTACGTAACATTACTTGTATTTGACGGCATGAATGCGGTATTAACACTTCCAGGTATTGCGGCATTAATACTTGGTGTTGGTATTGCGGTTGATAACAATATTATCACTTTTGAGAGATTGAAGGACGAGCTTAAACTAGGAAAATCAGTTGCGTCAGCGTATCGTGCAGGTAATCAGCGTTCATTTGGAACGATTTTTGATGCTAATATTACAACTTTACTTGCTGCTGTAGTATTGTTCTCATTCGGTACAAGCTCAGTAAAAGGATTTGCAACAAGTTTAATTGTTAGTATTTTAGTAAGCTTTTTAACTGCAGTATTCGGTACTCGTTTATTACTTTCTTTATTAGTTCAAAGTCGTTACTTAAATAATAAGAAAACATGGTTTGGTATTAAACAAAGTGAAATTCTTGGTTTAAATCATAACTTAGCACACCCTCCTACAAAATATGATAAAATCGATTTTGTAAGCGTTGGTCGAAAATTTGTTTATTTTTCAATTGTTACTGTAGTAGTTGGGGTTATTTTACTTTCTATTTTCCGATTAAATTTAGGAATTGATTTTGCAAGTGGTACGCGTGTAACATTTGAATCAAAATCAGCAGTTACAAAACAAGTTGTTAATGATGAAATTTCAAAAATGAACTTGAAGCCTGAAAGTATTACTATTTCTACAAATGATGCAAAAACAGGATCAATCGTATTTAAAGGTGTATTAACAAAAGATCAGATTAATAATTTGAAAAAGGATTTTACAGCTAAATTTGGGGTAGAACCAAATGTAAGTACTGTTGATCCAGTTGTTGGTAGAGAATTAGCAGCTAATGCTATTAAAGCATTAATTATCGCATCAGCAGGTATCATTCTTTATGTAACATTACGTTTCCAATTCTCATATGCGATTGCTTCAGTAATTGCCCTACTACATGATGCATTCTTCATTGTTGTAGTATTTAGTATTTTTAGATTAGAAGTAGATATCACTTTCATCGCAGCGGTTCTAACGATTGTTGGTTATTCGATTAATGACTCGATCGTTACATTTGACCGAGTTCGTGAGAATATGAAGCTTAAGAAGAAAATTCGTTCTAGAGAAGAATTGAAACAAGTTGTAAATGAATCAATTCGTCAAACTTTAGGCCGATCTGTTAAAACAGTTCTTACTGTACTTTTAGCAGTACTTGCATTGCTTTTATTCGGAAGTCATGCAATTCTTAACTTCTCACTTGCATTATTAATCGGTTTGGTTGTTGGAACATATTCTTCAATCTTTATCGCTTCACAAATTTGGTTATTTATTAAAGGTCGCCAACTTGATAAAAACCAAGTAATTGATGTTGAAGAAGCTAAATAAACTTTAAAGAATAAAAAAGAGTATAGGCTCATGCTTATACTCTTTTTTTTGTGTATACAAAGACCAAAAAACTTGAGTTTCAGACTGATTGCAAGCGCTTGTCTTTCGAGGCGCGAAGTCTGGTGAGGAGCGGAGTTACCCTAGACGGTAATGAGCACCGCAGACAGGCGAAGCAACGAAGAAAGCGAGCGTTTGTCAACAGTCTGAAATAGGCTCATGCTTATACTCTTTTTTGTATTAAATTCATTATGATTTGAAGATACTAATATAATGTGTTAATAATGATAAGTGTGTTTTTTAGATTTAGAAAAAGGGAAGTAGGTAAAGTATATGGAACAGGAAGAGCGTTATAAGGAAGCCAGGAAAGGGGCTTATATCGGAATATATGGAAATTTACTTCTAGCAATTGTTAAAGCAGTTATAGGATATATTGGAAATAGTAAAGCGTTAATGGCCGATGCAGTACATTCTGCGTCAGATGTGGTCGGTTCGATAGCGGTTTTATTTGGTTTAAGAGCTGCGAAAATGCCTCCAGACGAGGATCATCCTTATGGACATGGTAAAGCTGAATCAATCGCTGCAATTATTGTTGCCGTACTTTTATTTATCGTTGGAATTGAAATAACTAAATCCTCTATAACCGCGTTTTTTAAACCAGTTCATCCACCAGAGTTAATCGCTTTATTAGCAGCTTTTATATCTATATTTTTAAAAGAATGGATGTTTCGCTATAAATATGCTTTAGGGAAAAGGTTAAATAGTGACGCAATCATCGCTAATGCATATGAACATCGCTCTGATGTATACTCATCTGCTGCAGCTATGGTTGGTATTGGTATTGCAATTTTAGGTACTAAATTTAATATGCCAGTACTTTTATATGCAGACCCTGCGGCTGGGCTTATTGTAGCAATTATGATTTTAAAAATGGCTTGGGATATAGGAGCAGAATCAATACATACAACAATGGATCATGTCCTTCATGAAGAAGATATTGAACCATATAAAGAAATCGTTAAAAACGTAGAAGGTGTTAAAGAGATAAATTCTCTCTATGCAAGGGAACATGGCTATTACGTCATAATCGATATAAAAGTCTCAGTAGATCCATATATAACGGTTGAAGAAGGACATAAGATTGGTAAAAATGTTAAAGCAAAGTTGATGGAACAAAAAGATGTGGAAAATGTTTTTGTCCATATTAATCCATATAATGATAAAAATAACTCTTTCATCCAATAAGTTTACTTTAGTATAATAGTACAGTTAGGGGTGAGAGTATTGTTAAAGTCAAAAGCAAGATGGAAACCGAAATTATCGAATCACCAAGAAGAGCAATTATTAAGTAAAGAATTACAGA
The DNA here is from genome assembly GCF_042887255.1 of Gottfriedia sp. NPDC057948. Classification (NCBI taxonomy): domain Bacteria; kingdom Bacillati; phylum Bacillota; class Bacilli; order Caryophanales; family Bacillaceae; genus Gottfriedia; species Gottfriedia sp. NPDC057948. The sequence goes on along the minus strand of NZ_JBHVPN010000019.1, from coordinate 45,845 downwards.
TTTCCCCTCTATTAGCTAAACTACTTGTTACTCGTGGATTTAATACAGTAGATGCAGCAAGTAAGTTTTTATATGAAGATCAAATGAGCTTTCATGACCCGTTTTTATTAGAGGGTATGGATATTGCAATTGACAGAGTATTTCAAGCGATTGAAGAAAATGAAAAAATATTAATTTTTGGCGATTATGATGCAGATGGAGTTAGCAGTACTTCAGTATTGTATTTAACATTAATCGAACTAGAAGCAAAAGTAGATTTTTATATACCTAATCGTTTTACTGAAGGGTATGGTCCAAATAAGAATGCATTTAAATGGGCGAACGAACAAGGTTATTCATTAATCATTACTGTAGATACAGGTATTTCAGCAGCTGAGGAAGTTAATTTTGCAAATGAACTAGGTATGGACGTAATTATTACGGATCATCATGAACCACCAGAGGAATTACCAAATGCTATTGCAATTATTCATCCAAAGCTAAGTCCTAGCTATCCTTTTAAAGAATTAGCAGGTGTAGGAGTTGTGTTTAAATTCGCTTCCGCATTATTAGGTAGGGAGCCAGAGGAATATTTGGAACTAGTTTCGATTGGGACGGTTGCTGATTTAGTACCTTTAGTTGATGAAAATCGTTTAATCGTAAAAAAAGGTGTAAGGCAACTGAAGCAAACAAAGCGTGAAGGACTAAGAGCTCTTTTAGAGATTAGTGGAACTACAACAGATTCAGTTACGGAAGAAACAATTGGATTTGCAATTGGTCCTAGAATTAACGCAGTTGGTAGACTCGGTGATGCTAAGCCTGCAGTAGACTTAGTTTTAGAAAATGATCGAGCACTTGCTAAAAAAAGAGCAGAGCAAATTGAAATTCTAAATAAGGAACGACAAGAATTAGTTTCACGTATGACAGAAGAGGCAATTAAGCAGGTTAACGAACTTGATTCATCTTGTTCAAATAAAGTAATTATTGTTGCAAAAGAAGGTTGGAATGCAGGGGTAGTTGGAATCGTTGCTTCGAAATTAGTTGATCGCTTTTACAAACCAGTAATTGTTCTAAGTATTGATCATGAAAAAGGAATAGCAAAAGGTTCAGCAAGAAGCATTGAAGGGTTTTCTCTATTTGAAAACTTAACAAAATGTAAAGATATTTTACCTCATTTTGGAGGACATACACTTGCTGCTGGTATGACATTGGCAATTGAAGATGTCGAGCTATTAAGACTTCGTTTAAATGAGTATGCAGATCAAATTATGACAGATGAAGATTTTATCCCATTAAAAGAAGTCGATTTAAAATGTCAGGCTAGTGAAGTTTCAATTTCATTTATTAATGAATTAAATATGCTGGCACCATTTGGTATGCATAATCCAAAACCTGTATTAGAAATAAACGAGGTTGATGCTCTAAATATTAAACAAATCGGTAATGGAGGTGCACATCTTAAAGTACAACTAAAAGATGATGTTACATTCCTTGATGCTGTAGGGTTTGGATTTGGACATGTTGCTAATGAAATTGCAACTGGATCAAAAATATCCTGCTTAGGAATGGCTTCTATTAACGAATGGAATGGTAAACGAAAGCCACAGTTAATGATTCATGATATTAAAGTAAATCATTGGCAGTTATTTGACTTAAGAGGTCAAGAGCCACATCGATTAACTTTACCTCATACCGAAGAAAAATTCATATTTTTACATCAATCATCAAATGAATATGAAAATTTAAAGACTAAATATCCTATTTCTACGTTTGTTGCATACGAAGATGTATTAAACTTAGATATTAATATACAAAATAATTATGTAATCCTACTTGATTTACCTAGTTCTGAAAATAATTTGAAAGAAGTTTTTCGAAATGGTTTATCAGAACGGATCTACTTAATTTTTAATCAAGAAGAATTACATTTCTTCTCACCAATTCCGAGTAGAGAAAGTTTTAAAAAATTCTATTCAATCTTAGCAAATACCAATCCATTTGACATGAACATGTATGAAGTGGCATTATGTCGTAAGATGGGATGGAAAAAAGAACAAGTCGATTTTATGACAAAGGTGTTTTTTGATTTAGAATTTGTTACAATAGAGGATGGAAAAATTCGTTTGTTGCCACAAACTGAGAAGAAAGATCTCTCTTTATCTAATACGTATGCAAAAAAATTAGCTAGTATTGAACTAGAACGTTTGTTTTTGTACTCAAAATGTGATGAATTAACTACATTTTTTCAAAATATGAAAAGTCATTTTTCCGAAAATGGGGAGGCACTTATTTAATGAATTTAAAAGATTATATAACGATCGTACCGGACTGGCCAAAAGAAGGCGTACAGTTTAAAGATATTTCATCATTAATGAATGATGGAAAAGCTTATAAGGAAGCAACTGATCAAATCGTAGCTTATGCGAAAGAAAAAGATGTTGATTTAATAGTTGGACCAGAAGCTCGTGGTTTTATCGTTGGTTGTCCAATTTCTTATGCTTTAGAAATTGGTTTTGCACCTGTTCGTAAACCAGGTAAATTACCTCGTGAAGTTATTAGCTACAATTACGATTTAGAATATGGTACAAATACGTTAACAATGCATAAAGATGCTATTAAACCAGGTCAACGTATTCTGATCACTGATGATTTATTAGCTACTGGTGGTACGATTGAAGCTACAATCAAACTAGTTGAAGAATTAGGTGGAATTGTAGTAGGAATTGCTTTCTTAATTGAGCTTTCTTACTTAGAAGGTCGTAAAAAATTAGAAGGCTATGATATATTTACACTAATGACATATTAATTTTTAACATATGATAATGTTATCCAAATAGGGTACTCTGATTAATCAGAGTGCTCTTTTTCTATCAAAGATCTGCAAAAAAAATTGAAATTTGACGACTCCTGCTTTACAAAAAACGAAATTTTCATGATAATAGAAGAAATAATGATTTAAGGTGATTAGATGGCTACTGAGCAAGTTTTGACAGCAGAACAGGTTTTAGAGCAAGCGACCCATTATTTAAAAGAAGATGATGTGGCGTTTATTAAACGTGCTTATGAATATGCTCGTGACGCACATAGTGAGCAATTTCGTAAGTCAGGTGAACCATATATTATACACCCGGTTCAAGTAGCAGGTATCCTTGTTGGCTTGGAGATGGATGCTACAACCATTAGTGCTGGGTTTCTTCATGATGTAGTAGAGGATACTGAAGTATCTAAAGAGGACTTAGAGAACCAATTTGGCAAAGAAGTATCTATGCTTGTAGATGGTGTAACAAAGTTAGGTAAAATCAAGTTTAAATCGAAGGAAGAACAGCAAGCTGAAAATCATCGCAAAATGTTTGTAGCGATGGCACAGGACTTGAGAGTAATATTAATTAAATTAGCCGATCGCCTTCACAATATGAGAACGTTAAAACACTTACCTCAAGAAAAACGTATGCGAATTGCGAATGAAACGTTAGAAATATTTGCACCGCTAGCTCATCGACTAGGGATTAGTAAAGTAAAGTGGGAGCTTGAAGATACGGCATTACGCTATTTAAATCCACAACAATACTATCGAATCGTTAACTTAATGAAGCGAAAAAGAGCAGAGCGCGAGCAATATTTAGAAGAGGTTATAAACGAAATCTCATCTCAACTTGAAGATGTGGAAATAAAAACAGAAATTTCTGGACGTCCTAAGCATATTTATAGCATTTATCATAAAATGGCTAAGCAGAATAAACAATTTAACGAGATCTATGACTTATTAGCCGTACGTGTGATTGTTAATAGTATTAAAGATTGCTACGCTGTTTTAGGCGTTATTCATACATGCTGGAAACCAATGCCAGGCCGTTTTAAAGATTATATTGCAATGCCTAAGGCAAATCTATATCAATCACTTCATACGACTGTAATCGGTCCAAAAGGTGAGCCATTAGAAGTACAAATTCGTACACAAGAAATGCACCAAATTGCTGAATATGGTGTTGCAGCACACTGGGCATATAAAGAAGATAATGCAAATCTTCCTTCACAAAAAACGTTAGAAAATAAATTAAGTTGGTTCCGTGAAATTATCGAATGGCAAGATAATTCTACAAATGCAGAAGAGTTCATGGAATCAGTAAAAATGGACTTATTCTCTGATATGGTTTTTGTATTTACTCCAAAAGGTGATGTTTTTGAATTACCACTAGGATCTGTTCCAATCGATTTTGCTTACCGAATTCACTCTGAAATCGGAAATAAAACAATTGGTTCAAAAGTAAATGGAAAAATGGTACCACTTGATTATAAACTTAAAACTGGTGATATCGTTGAGATTATGACATCGAAGCATTCGTATGGACCTAGCCAAGACTGGTTAAAGGTCGCTCAGTCTTCACATGCTAAAAATAAAATACGTCAATATTTTAAAAAGCAAAGAAGAGAAGAGAATGTTGAAAAAGGCAAGGAATTAGTTGAAAAAGAAATTAAAGCTCTAGAATGTGATTTAAAAGAAGTATTAACGTCTGAAAATTTAAAACGCGTCGCAGAAAAATTTAATTTCTCTAATGCAGAAGATATGTATGCAGCCGTTGGATACAATGGAATTACTGCAACACAGATTGCTCACCGTTTAACAGATAAATTCCGTAAACGTACTGAAATTGAGCTAGAAGACCGATTAAAAGAACTTTCTTCGGATCTTAAAAAAGCTCCATCACGTCGTAAAGATGCTGGTATTTCTGTAAAAGGTGTAGATAATTTATTAATCCGTTTATCAAAATGCTGTAATCCTGTTCCAGGTGATGATATTGTTGGATATATCACAAAAGGTAGAGGAATCTCAGTTCATAGAAGCGATTGTGTAAACATGTTAAATGATAGTGAAGAAGATCGTTTTATTGAAGTTGATTGGGAAGAAAGCCCTACATTTGAACGTGATTATAACGTCGATATAGAAATTTTCGGTTACGATCGTCGTGGTCTTTTAAATGAAGTTCTTTCAGTAGTAAATGAAACAAAAACTAATATCTCTTCAGTAACAGGAAAAAATGATCGAAATAAAATGGCAACTATTACAATGAGTTTGTCTATTCGTAATATAAACCACCTGCAAAAAGTAGTGGATAAGGTTAAACAAATTCCAGACATATACTCTGTGAGACGTATTTTCCACTAATAGGAGGTGCCACTGATGAAAGTATTATTACAGCGCACAAAAGAAGCAAAAGTCGTAGTGGACGGACAAGTAGTTGGTCAAATACCTAAAGGGTTATTATTACTAGTCGGAATAACGCATGAAGACACGATAGAAGATGTGAAATATTGTGCTGACAAAGCAGTTAACCTAAGAATTTTTGAAGATGAACTCGGAAAAATGAATTTATCATTAAATGATGTTGGTGGCCAGATTCTATCCGTTTCTCAATTCACCTTATATGGCGATACGAGAAAAGGAAGACGTCCAAGCTTCACAGATGCAGCTAAACCAGATATCGCAAATGAATTATACGAATATTTTAATTCATATTTACGTGAACAAGGATACGAAGTACAAACAGGCATTTTTGGTGCAGATATGGATGTAACCTTTACAAACTGGGGACCAATTACAATTATGATTGAAAGTAAATAAGCCAATCTTTTACCTCCTTTTCCAAAAGGAGGCATTTTTTTTTGCTAGAAATAATTATTAAAATAATAACTTCTTAGAGCGAATATACTTAATTACACGGTTTTTACAAAGAATTTAGAGGAGGCAACTATATGGACATAATTACAATTGTGTTAATCCTTATCGCTGGTGTAATTTTGTTTACAATCCTCAAAAGTTTCTTTAAAACACTTTTATTTGTTATTTTAATCATCCTAGTTTATTACGGATTAATGTATTTCATTGACGGATCAGTTGAAAGCATTCAATCTAGTTTAAGAATATTTCATTAGACCATGGTGTGTACCATGGTTTTTTTAGTTGAAATGAGAATGTCGGATGTAGTAAATAATAACTGTGATTGGCAAAATAAAACGTGGGATTCAATTAAAACCCAAGAATCGCAAATAACACCCTGGGATCGCAAATAAAAATTGAGAATCGCAATTAAAAATCAGAAATCGCAAATAAAAACTGATACTCACCATTAAACTTAATAGATTTATGAAATTATCAATAAAATCATCAAATTTTACTAATTAAAATCTACTTTCAATTAAATACACATAAATACTACTTAAATTTAATCAAATTCCACCACATTTTGTCTGAATCCAAAGAACTAATTTAAATTGCTTAATCCTCAAAAAACTTGCCTAAGTTTAGTTCACAACAGTATTTTAATTGTTTAATCCATTAATTATTTGGACATCCTATATAACAACATACTTGGAAGGAGACTGCAGCATGAGAATAAATAATCGTAATAGTCTAGGATCAGGTAGAAAAGGTGTCTTGAATATGGATTTTCATGAGTTTCAAAATAGGGGACAAGAATCTAATTCATTAGAGATGGCAAGTGAGTTTGGTTTAACTTTAAGAGAAGTGCGTGATTTGAAAAGACAGTTGGAGCGTTCGTAAAAATTTTTTAACTGTTCTTGACATTTGGTGTATCCGAACGTAAGATATTAAATAACATATTGATACATAGTAACATTCCATAGACGGAGAAAAGTAGGATAGAATCTCTTGTAGAGAGAGGAAATGCCGTGGCTGAGAGCATTTCCACAAGTAGACTATTTGAAAGACACTCCCGAGGCTTTATCCTGAACGATTTCTAGTAAGGATAAACGTAATCGGCGTTAACGATGAAAGTGGGAGAACAGTTTATTGTTCTTCAATTAGGGTGGCACCACGGGCTTTTAACTCTCGTCCCTACTGTTTTTATTTCAGTAGGCACGAGGGTTTTTTGTATTTATAAGGTTTATTATTTAGGAGGATTTAGAATGTCGATTAATATCCCAAGAGGAACTCAGGATCTTTTGCCTGGTACGATTGAAAAATGGCAGTATATTGAAAAGTTTGCACGTGACTTATGCAAACGATATAACTATAACGAAATTCGTACACCAATCTTTGAACATACTGAATTATTCCAACGTGGTGTTGGAGATACAACGGATATTGTTCAAAAAGAAATGTACACATTTACTGATCGTGGAGATCGTCAATTAACATTACGTCCAGAAGGAACTGCGTCAATCGCTCGTTCTTATGTTGAAAATAAAATGTACGGAAATAGCAATCAACCTACTAAGTTGTACTATATCGGTCCTATGTTCCGTTATGAACGTCCACAGGCTGGTCGCTATCGTCAGTTCGTACAATTTGGTATCGAAGCTTTAGGAAGTAATGATCCATCTATCGATGCAGAGGTATTAGCTTTATCAATGGATTTATATCGTGGTCTTGGATTGAAAAATGTTAAGTTAGTTCTTAATAGTTTAGGTGACTTAGAAAGCCGTAAAGCACACCGTGAAGCGCTTGTGAATCATTTTAAACCGGTAGCACATGAGCTATGTAGTGATTGTAATAATCGTTTAGAAACTAATCCATTACGTGTTTTAGATTGTAAAAAGGATCACGATCACCCTTCAATGAAGACAGCTCCATCGATATTAGAATATTTAAATGAAGAATCTATGAACTATTTCAAAGCTGTTCAATCTTACTTAACAGCTATGAAAATTCCGTTTGAGATTGATGCAAATTTAGTACGTGGTTTAGATTATTATAATCACACTGTATTTGAAATCATGTTAGAAGGTAAAGGATTCGGAACAATTTCAACTTTAAGTGGCGGTGGTCGCTATAACGGATTAGTTGAAGAAATCGGTGGTCCTAACACCCCTGGTATTGGTTTCGCATTAAGTATCGAACGTTTAATATTAGCTCTTGAGACAGAAGGAATCGAACTTCCAATTCAACAAGAAATGGATGTATTCCTAATTGGACTTGGAGAAGAAGTGAAAAAAGAAGCGACTGCTATTTTATATCAATTGCGTAAAGCTGGTCTTGTTTGTGAAAAAGATTACCAAGATCGTAAAATAAAAGCGCAATTCAAAGCAGCGGACCGTTATAAAGCAAAATATGTAGCGGTTCTTGGTGAAGAAGAATTATCTCGAGGTGTCATTAATCTAAAAGACCAAGAGACTGGTGTACAAGAAGAAGTTGCATTAGACATCTTTGTAAAATACGTAAGCTCTAAATAAACAAATGGGGGAATTGAAAATGGAACAACGAACGCATTTATGTGGAGAACTAAGAGAATCACATATTGGTCAAAGTGTAACACTTAAAGGATGGGTACAAAAAAGACGTGATTTAGGTGGATTAATTTTTATTGATTTACGTGACCGTTCTGGACTTGTACAAATCGTTTTTAATCCTGAAACTTCAGGTGAAGCTTTAGCTCTAGCTGAAACTGTACGTAATGAATTTATTCTTCACGTTCACGGGAAAGTAGTATCTCGTGGTGAAGGTACAGCTAATACAAATCTTGAAACGGGAGCAATTGAAGTTTCTGTTGAAAAGCTTGAGGTTATTAATAAAGCTAAGAATCCTCCATTTGCAATTGAAAATAAAACGGAAGTAGCAGAAGACCTTCGTTTAAAATATCGTTATTTAGATCTACGTCGTCCAGTTATGTATGACACATTTAAATTACGTTCAAAAATTACAAAATCAATTCGTGATTTCTTAGATGGTGAAGATTTCTTAGAAGTTGAAACGCCAATTTTAACGAAGAGTACACCAGAAGGAGCTCGTGACTATTTAGTTCCTAGCCGAGTACATCCAGGTGAGTTTTATGCTTTACCACAATCACCTCAAATTTTTAAACAATTATTAATGGTTTCAGGATTTGAACGCTATTTCCAAATTGCACGATGCTTCCGTGACGAAGATTTACGTGCTGACCGTCAACCAGAATTTACTCAAATAGACATTGAAACTAGCTTCCTTTCTCAAGAGGAAATAATGGAAATGTCTGAAAGAATGATGGTTAAAATGATGAAGGAAACAAAAGGTGTTGACCTAGTTACTCCACTTCCTCGTATTAGCTATGATGAAGCGATGAATCGCTACGGTTCTGATAAGCCTGATACTCGTTTCGGATTAGAGTTAATTGATGTTTCTTCATTTGCTAAAGAAAGTGGATTTAAAGTATTTACTTCAGCTGTTGAAAACGGTGGCCAAGTAAAATGTTTAAATGTAAAAGGTCAAGCTGCAAATTATTCTCGTAAAGACATCGATGGTCTACAAGAATATGCTGGTCGATATGGAGCAAAAGGTCTTGCTTGGTTAAAACTTGAAGAAGATGGTTTCAAAGGTCCAATCGCTAAATTCTTTAGTGAAGAAGAATTTGCTACATTAAAATTAGCTGTAGAAGCAGAAGCAGGAGACTTAATTTTATTCGTAGCTTCAGATGCTTCAGTAGTTGCAAATAGCTTAGGTGCACTTCGATTAAAACTAGGTAAAGACTTAGATTTAATTGATCAATCTAAATTCAATTTCTTATGGGTTACTGACTGGCCATTACTTGAGTATGATGCAGATTTAAATCGTTATTTTGCTGCTCATCATCCATTCACTTCACCTGTTCGTGAAGATATTGATAAATTAAATACAGATCCAGGTAGTGTAAAAGCTCAAGCTTATGACTTAGTACTAAATGGTTACGAGCTTGGTGGAGGATCAGTTCGTATTTACGAAAGAGACATACAAGAAAAAATGTTCAAATGCTTAGGATTTTCTGAAGAAGAAGCACAAGCGCAATTTGGTTTCTTAATGGAAGCATTTGAATACGGAACTCCACCACATGGCGGAATTGCGCTAGGTTTAGACCGTATTGTTATGTTACTTGCAGGTCGCTCAAATTTACGTGACACAATTGCTTTCCCTAAAACAGCATCAGCAAGTTGCTTATTAACAAATGCACCAAGTCCAGTTTCTTCTGCACAATTAGAAGAATTAGCGTTAAAAACAACTGTAGAAGAGTAAAATAAAAAGGAAGGGTGAAGGAATTAATATTCTTAATCCTTTCCTTTTTCTTGTTGAAGGATTAAGGAAAATTCTGTTTTTCTTTAATTCAAGCTTGAAGTAAATAGCTTGTATCATGTATATTTAAATCATTGTAATCTGATTAAGATAGTGGGAGTTGAATAAATGTTACACCAATTTTCTCGTAATGAGCTTGCTTTTGGTAAAGCAGGTTTAGAGCGATTACAAAACAGTACGGTAGCTATTTTAGGTATTGGAGGCGTTGGCTCATTTTCTGCAGAAGCATTAGCTCGTTCTGGAGTCGGACGTTTAATACTAGTGGATAAAGATGTTATTGATATTACAAACGTGAATAGGCAAATTCATGCATTATTATCAACAGTTGGAGAGCCTAAAGTAGAAATGATGAAGCAACGTATTCTTGAGATTAATCCTGAGTGCGAAGTAATTACACATAGAATGTTTTATACAGAAGAAACATTTGAAAAGTTTTTCGAAATTCCATTAGATTATGTAATTGATGCTTCTGATACAATTACATATAAAATTCATTTAATTAAAGAGTGTCGTCGTCGTGGAATTCCACTTATTTCAAGTATGGGTGCTGCAAATAAGATGGATCCGACTCGATTTAAAATTGCTGATATATCAAAAACAACTCACGATCCTATAGCAAAGGTTATTAGAACTAAACTTCGCAAAGAAGGTATTCAAAAAGGAGTAACAGTTGTATATTCAGATGAAAGTCCTATTGTTATTCGTGAAGATGTACGTAAAGAAATCGTACCAGATGAAAATACAAAAATTCGTAAAGCGAAAATGCCACCATCTTCAAACGCCTTTGTACCATCAGTTGCCGGCTTAATCGCAGCTAGTCATGCAGTTCGTGAATTAATAAAGGATATTGAAATTAAGCGTGTAGGTAAAGAATAACTAATGCTCAAACATTGCTGACTGTAGGAATTAATTTCCTACAGTTTTTTTGTTTATTAATGTAAAAACTACCTTCAATAGGAGGTGTTTGATGTTGAATAGAGCCTTAAAAGTATTTTGTACTTTCGGATTATCATTATCATTATTAACTGCTTGTAACAGTACAAGTGACGTGGAAAAAGATTCAAAACAGCATCATGTAGATAATTTATCCAATCGGATTAATGTTAAGTATAAAAAGAAAAATAATGTTGTCGAGAAAAATGGTAAGGTTGGCAAAGATGGCGTCGTTAACGATATGGAATCGATTGAAATGAATAAACGTAAGCCTAATAAATAAAAAAGACCCCCAAATTATTGGGGGTTTCAGTCTGCCCGAAAACAATCGCTTTCTTCGTTGGCTCATTACCGCGTAAGGGTAACTCCGCTCCTCACCAGGCTTCGCGCCTCGAAAGACAAGCGTTAGAAATCAGCTGATCAGACACATTACCATATAGTGTAAAAGGGGATTACATATTTAAATCCTTCTCATTTTTAGAACTATTTTTACGTCTTCTCACAAATTGGCGTCCAATTAGAGAAATAACTAATAGTCCAACTACAAGAAGTAGAATTTGAAGATAGGATAAGTTAAAGTATTTAGCACCGGTAACAATTAAAAGTGTAGATAACGTACCTTTAATAATAAAAAATATAATTATCCATAAACCGCCTTTTTTCCAATTCATTTCATTATACTCCTTACTATTGCTTGCATTTTGTTACTTCATTATACAATAGTACAAGTGATAATATACTGTGAATGTTTTACATTATTTTGTCCAAATTTATTCTGTTAGATTGATCAATACATTTTGTTTCTTTTGGATTAATGTTTTTAGATTAACAATTTTTTTGTTTAAATTTTCATTTTCAATTTTTAATTTAACTACTCTTTCTTTTAACTGCCTATTTTCCTCCGAAGCTTTATGCTTTTGTTCGAAATTCATTAAGAATTGGATGACCATTTCAATTTTCAGCGAAGGAGGATTTAAAGGATTATTTAATTTGGTAACTTCTTTAGGTTTGCTTAATTCTCTAAATTGATCTTTTGATAGTTTTCGGTATCTAGACGCACATGCTGTTTTTGTCCGATTAATAATATTTGCTACCATTTCAAATGCTTCTTGCTTTGATTTACCTTTGCTTTCGTATTTTTCAACTAGTTCAATTAATGTGTTTTCATCTTCCAGTGACCATTTTGTTTTTGGGGCATTCATTTTTTCACCTTCTTTATTTCAACTATTATTATCTTCACCAAATAAATGATTAGTAAAAAGAAATATTTGCGGGGTGCAGATGAAAAATGTTTCCAATTCAATTACAATAGTAAAAAGAGTTGTAAAGGAGGGAGAAAAATGAGTCATGAACCTCTAGCATACCGAATGAGACCAAGAACGATTGATGAATTAATTGGTCAGGAAAAAATTATCGGAAAAGAATCAGCGTTATATCGATTAATACATAACGGACGAGTTCCTTCAATGTTAATACACGGGGAACCTGGAATAGGTAAAACATCGTTTGCCCATGCAATTGCTGGTACGGTTGATAAACGTTTTGTAACTGTTAATGCGACTACTTCTGGTAAAAAAGAACTTGAGGATATCGTTCATGAGGCGAAAATGTTCGGTGAAATCATTCTATTTGCAGATGAAATTCATCGTTGGTCAAAGCTGCAACAGGATTATTTATTATCATATGTAGAAAGCGGATTTATTACGTTAATTGGGGCAACAACTGAGAATCCATACCACGATGTTAACAGTGCGATACGATCTCGCTGTAACCACATTTTAAAATTAGAACCGCTTTTACCAAAACATATTTATAAATTATTAGATAAAGCCTTGAGAGATGAGGATAGAGGATTAGGAAACTTGCAAATCCAAATTTCAGAGGAACAAATTTTAAAAATTGCTCATGGAGTAAACGGAGATGCAAGATCATCATTAAATATTTTGGAATCAATCGTATACGGTTCAACAAAGGAGTCAGACGGAACGATTGTAGTACAAGATGAAATTATTGATGAATTTCTTCGTTCAAAAGGTTTTAATCATGATAAAAATGGAGACTTTCATTATGACACATTGTCTGGTTTCCAAAAGAGTATTCGTGGAAGTGATGTAAATGCGGCACTATATTATTTGGCAAGGCTCATTGAAGCGGGTGATTTAACTAGCATTATTCGAAGATTATTAGTGATTGCTTATGAGGATATCGGATTAGCTGGCGATCCATGGAAGGTTGTCCTGGCTTGTGAAGCCGCAAAGCAAGTTGGATTCCCTGAAGCAAGAATTATTCTTTCAAATGCAGTAATTGAGCTCTGTTTGTCGTCCAAATCTAATTCTAGTGTCACATCAATTGATCGAGCATTAAATGATGTGAGAAGTGGGCTACATGATGATATCCCAGCACATTTAAAAGATGCGCACTATGCTGGAGCGAAGGATATGGGGCATGGGATAGGTTATATCTATCCGCATGATCATCCTTTAGGTAATTTTGGCGGCTGGGTAAATCAACAATATCTTCCAGATCGATTAGTAAATCAAGTTTACTATAAACCAAAAGAAGCAGGAAACGAAAAACGTTACGGGGCTATTTTTGAAAAACTACAGCAGTTTAAGAAAAATCGTAATTAAGTCATTAATTAAAGAGAAGGTAGATATAAAGCGAAATTGGTCGCTTAATCTACCTTCCTTTTTAATATGATCCACTCAATTATGATTAAATTTATTAATAAACCTACCCATATATTAACATTTAGGGCTTCCTCAACCATTCGTTCTCTTCCACCAGGTATATGCAATCCATTTAGCAAAAAGTAGGCTAATAATATTAATGGTACTAAAACCCTCCCACTAACTGCTACTAATGTGATTCCGAAACTTCGAGTCATCCAGATTTGGTGAGCTATGTAATTTTTCTTCTTTGCGCTATGAATACCTTGAATTGTAGTGAAAATCCAAAGTATAGCTAAAACAAGAAAAGACATTACTTTTGAAAAATTTTCAATATAAAATATTACGATCAATGACAAAATTCCGCTTATAAAAACGCTAGTATAGTATATAGTTCCGATCATTCGATGGATTCTTGGGTAACGAGTTCTAATGTTCTTAACAAACTGTAAGAACCCAGCAATTAAAGCAATAAATGCAAAAAAGATATGTGTAATTAAAGCAGGGTATTGAATTGAAGTTGAACTAATTTGGATACGACTTTTCTCTGGATCAATAAGAAAATAAGGAGCCATAAATGGAACAATGACACAAAGCGAAATAATAAATAAAATCCACCAACTTTTTTTAGAATTCATTAATAAACCTGTCCCCCAATATTTAGTTTGATATAAGTAATTTAGGATAAAAATCTTTAAATAATATCATAACAACCTAATATGAACCGAACATGAATAAAAAAAGTCGAGATTTTAGTCTCGACTTTTAAGCACTAATATCATTTTCAAAATCTTCAATAGTTGGAGAATCAACTAAATGACTAGTTAATAATTTTATCTCGAGGAAAAGTAAATCGGGTTTAATAAAAGTTGAAGGGATTGATAAAATCTCTTCGTCATCTTTATCATAGAAAACAATATAATTAACTTTTCGTTGATATGCTGCCATTTTACCTTCGTTTTTACCCCATTTTCGGAGTTCGATCGTCATCCGGTTTATCTTATGAAGCTCGATCGACTTCAATTCATTACCTTTTTTTAAGGTTAGCTGTCTACTTGTTAAAATTAATTTATATTCTTTTCGAAGTTGAATTGTTGCATACACTTTATATAAGAAAATAATCCATAGTAAAGCAAGTAATAAAAAATAAAAAGGATCGTGATTTCCAAAAGCAGTACCGGTTCTAATAGCAGTTAGAAAGCCTAGAAAATAAGTACCAAAATGCCAGCTTGGCTTTGATTCCAAAATGACTTCTTGACCTAATTTATCGTTTTCTTCTTTATTTAATAATTCAAGTTGGGCTTTATGTTGATCCTCAGTATATTTATCCCATTTTGTAAATGCCGTAATTGTTTCATCGTAAAATCGTGGGCTAGGAATTTGGTCAGAAATATAAGCCCCTACATATGCAGCCATCCAATCATTTTCTTCCCAATTTTCTTGATGACTACGAAATTTAGTTAAATAATAAGTTACTTCTTGTTCATAATAGTTTGAAGTATCATAACGCTTTATAATTTCGATCTCGTCGGGAATCACACCAAAATCTTCATGAGCAATTAAATAAAGAAACAGTCTGTTTTTTACAAAACTATGTTGATGCTCTTCCGTAAATGTGTAGATATTTTTCTTTGAAAATTCATTTAATTTTGTATAAAACCATACGGCAGATTCTATATTATGAGCACAATAATCAAGGATGTCTTTTTCAATTTGTATGCCATGTTCCATCAGTGATATAACAGCATCCACTTTTAGGTAAGGATCTTTATATTCAAGTGCTTCATTTAAATATTCATGCATGTGATCGTCAAAATAATATTGCATTAATTGAAGGCAAATACCCATTTCTGTTCGAACGATGAGATAAGATTCTTTCCAAGCTTGGTATACATATTTTAAATTGTAATCTTGATCATAATTTAAATATGATTCTCGTTTAAGCTTATATAAAACTTTAATTTGTTCGATTATATAATTTTTCTCATCGGATGAAAAAGGTAAAGAGATTGAATTTCTTTTACACAATAGAATCAGATGAAAAATTGAAACTGCAGTTTCTTCATTTTCGATTAAACGTAATAGTTTTTTTACAAGTTCTGGAGCCCAATTTGTCTCTTCGAAAATGAATTGAACATCGATATCAAGAGAGTACCGTTTACTATTTTTTTCAATGATTCGTATATAGGCATCTCTAGCTAACTCTGAGTTCAGACTTATTAATAAATAGAGAGCTTGATGTTTTGCTCGTTCACTATATGCTTCAAAATTCTTTTCGATTGGTGTTATTAATTCTTGGAGTGCAAACTCTGAACAAAATCCAACTAAGTGATAGCTTCCATCATCCCAATCTTCTATTGATTTCGGGAAATTGCTTCCCGCTTCTTCTAATAAATAAATTAATGATTTAATAGAAGCACCTGATCGAAGAGACTTTCTAAGTTGGTCTATGCCTTTTGCACGCTGATATAGATCTTGGTGGTGTAATTGTTTTACTATTTTCTTGAATTTTCTTTGTACAGCCAACTGAAAACCTCCTCTAGCTTCTTTTTAATTCCAATATATCATAATAAGGGTTATGAGAAATAGTTAAATAGTCTTGTAGTGTATTTGTTTAAATAAAAATTCAGGGCTTTTACCTCATTTTTTGTCACAATTGGATAAATTTTACAAAATGGTTTTGATAATTTATTTTTAAGCTTTTATAATAATAAGAACAAGCTGTTCATATTTTATATAGAACTTGTCCAATCCTAGCGATCATTTCGATTAACTTATTCTCGAAACGAAAGTAGGAATTTTTTTTGTACCTAAAAATTAGAAGGAGGATGAACATGGTTAAACTCTATGTCCTGGCGGTTGTCATTGGTGGAGTGACCGGATTTATTTTTCACATCCTGTTTAACAAAGGTACGATTATGCTCCCGGTGAGACGAAAGAAAGGCTTTTATTTAGGTTTTCTTGCAGATATTTTATTTGGAGCAACAGCCGCGACATTATTTGTTTCTTTATTTATACCAGAAAACATGTTAAAAGATATGCGAATGGTAATCGGATACTGTATATTAGCTGGCCTCTCATCTCAAAGCTTTCTTTTAAGCAGGGCACTTAACACTGAACGGGAAAGGGTAAGTTCACTGCATAATATTTCTAAGCAAATTGTGTAGTATTTTCAATAATTTAATTGGCATAAGATGAAGGAGGCATGTAATGAGGCTAGTGCTAACACCCGAAGAGAAAGCAATTTATTTAGATTTATTAGAGGATTTATTAAATGCCGATACTGAATACGAAATTAAAAGTATCGAATTCCAAGTCATAAGCTTTTTAAACAACATAAAAGAATCTAGAAAAAATGTTGAAGATTTCGATGAAAAAGCGGCAGCAGCTCAATTCGTACGTGCTGGTAAATTGAAAAGTTAAGCAAGCAAAAAACGAAAGCAAACAGACTAAAATAGAAAAAAACCCCTAATGTCGTATGGTTAAACTATATAACATTAGGGGTGTTTCTTTTTTGTAGATTTAGAGAAATATTAATCTTTGTCCCCAGTTTTGAGATTACTAGATAATTAGCGAGAATGATGGAGTAAAAATTTTTGAATTTATATAGCGATGAAGTTCAAGTTAGTAAACTTACCTGACTAGTTATTAACATAGATGGATATTGCACTTTTCCAATTGGTTTAGTGCATTTTTTTCATGTCATGTGAATTTATAGGATAAATAGTGTACAATAATTGTATTACTACAGTTTAAAAATAGGATAAATCTGATGAAAATAAGAGATATAGTTTATTGAACGGAGTGAATTAATGAAGATTTCAACTAAGGGAAGATACGGACTGACAGTTATGATTGAATTAGCTAAAAGATATTGTGATAAACCAATTTCACTCAAGAGTATTGCGAAAGCACAAAATCTTTCTGAGCATTATTTAGAACAAATTATTTCGTTATTACGTAATGCAGGATTAGTTAAGAGTATTCGTGGAGCATATGGTGGGTATATTTTAACAAAGGAACCGAATGAAATTTCTGCAGGTGAAGTAATAACTGCACTTGAAGGATCACTATCTCCAATCGAAAATCTTGAAGATGAAAATCCTGCACAAAGAGAGTTGTGGACTCGTGTTCAAAAAGCGATTAATGAAGTTTTAGACCATACAAGTCTTGAGGATTTAGCAAAATTAGAATCTGATGATTTAAATGGGTATATGTTTTATATTTAATTAGTGCGTTCAAAGATAGGTGAACGCTTCATAAAGAAAGGGTTTAATAAAAATGGAACGTATTTATGTAGATCATGCTGCGACTTCTCCAATGCATCCAGAAGTAATTGAAAAGATGGTTGTAGAAATGCAAGAGACTTTTGGAAATCCATCTAGTATTCATTCATTTGGCCGACAAGCTCGTCAAAAGATTGATACTGCACGCATGATTTGTGCAAATAGTATAGGATCAAAAGTTAACGAAATTATTTTTACAAGCGGTGGAACAGAAAGTGATAACCTTGCTGTTTTAGGCGCTGCTTATGCGAATCAAAAATATGGTAAGCACATTATTACCTCTAGCATCGAGCATCATGCTATATTACATACATGCCAAGCTCTTGAAAAGGAAGGCTTTGAGGTAACGTATTTACCTGTTGATCATACAGGTCGTGTGAATGTAGAAGATGTAAAGGCTGCACTGCGTGATGATACAATTTTAGTATCAATTATGATGGTTAATAATGAAATCGGAACTGTTCAACCAATTAAAGAAATTGGTGAACTTCTTAGTGACCATAAAGCTCATTTCCATACAGATGCAGTACAAGCTTACGGCTTAATTCCAATTAATGTTGAAGAACTTGGAGTCGACTTTTTATCCATTTCCTCACATAAAATTAATGGACCTAAAGGTGTAGGTTTTCTTTATGTAAGTGAAAATGCAATTTTTACACAATTACAATATGGTGGACAGCAAGAGCGAAAACGTCGTGCGGGTACAGAAAATGTTCCTGGTATTGTTGGATTAGCTAAAGCAGTAGAAGTAATTCACATCGAAAGAGATGAACGTATAGAAAGCTATTTGCGTTTCCATGAAATTTTAATGAATGTTCTAAAAGAAAATGGAATTCGTTTTGAAAAGAATGGAAATGAGTCATTTTTTGCACCACATGTGTTAAACTTATCATTTGAGGATATTTCAATTGAATCATTTTTGGTAAACCTTGATTTATCAGGCATAGCAGCTTCAAGCGGGTCTGCTTGTACAGCTGGTAGTATAGATCCATCACATGTGTTAGTTGAAATGTTTGGAATAGATTCACCTAAAATACGTTCTTCGGTACGGTTCAGCTTTGGTTATGGAAATACAGACGAACAAATCCGTATAGTCGGAGAACGTGTATCTTCAATTGTAAAACGATTAGTTAAAATATAAATTTTTATAGTGCGAGGGGATATTATTTATGAATAAAAAAGATCCAAAAGACACTCGCGTAGTAGTAGGAATGTCAGGTGGTGTAGATTCGTCTGTAACAGCATACTTATTGAAACAACAAGGATATGATGTCATCGGTATTTTTATGAAAAACTGGGATGACACAGATGAATTTGGCGTATGTACAGCAACTGAGGATTATGAAGATGTAATTGCAGTTTGTAATCAAATAGGAATTCCGTATTATGCAGTGAATTTTGAAAAGCAATATTGGGATAAAGTGTTTACCTATTTCTTAGATGAATATAAAAAAGGTAGAACACCAAACCCAGACGTAATGTGTAATAAAGAAATTAAGTTTAAAGCATTTCTTGAACATGCAATGGAGCTTGGAGCAGATTATGTAGCGACAGGTCATTATGCTGGAGTTGAGTTTCGTGACGATGAATATAAAATGTTACGAGGAATTGATAGCAATAAAGACCAAACTTATTTCCTAAATCAACTTGGTCAAGAACAACTATCGAAAGTTATGTTTCCACTTGGAGGCTATTTAAAGCCAGAAATCCGTAAAATTGCTGAAGAGGCAGATTTAGCGACAGCTAAGAAAAAAGACAGTACTGGAATTTGCTTCATAGGTGAACGTAACTTTAAAGAATTTCTAAGTAATTATTTACCTGCACAACCTGGTGAAATGAGAACGATGAACGGGGAAGTTAAAGGTAAACATGATGGGCTTATGTATTATACAATTGGTCAACGTCATGGACTTGGAATCGGTGGAAATGGAGACCCATGGTTCGTTGTAGGAAAAGACTTGAAAAATAATATTTTATTAGTTGAACAAGGTTTCCATAATGAGTTACTTTATAGTAATGAAGTACTTGCTTCTGATATTAGCTGGACATCAAATAAACCGAAAGAAGGTTCATTTACATGTACTGCTAAATTCCGTTATCGTTCTGAAGATAATGAAGTAACAGTTCACATTTTAGATGATAACTCAGTAAGAATTCTTTGCCACGAAAAAATTCGTGCAATCACTCCAGGACAAGCCGTTGTATTTTACGACGGGACAGACTGTCTAGGTGGAGGAACAATTGATCGTGCTTTTATCGATGGTAATGAATTAACTTATTTAAGATAAATCTATTTACCCCAATCATAATGGTTGGGGTTGTTTTTTTGAATGGAAATACATAATTTATCGTAGAAATTTTGAAGAAACGTTCCTTTGAAATGTATACTATGGTGTGATAGTGTTAAATAGGTATATTAAGTTTCTTAAACTGATTAGTACAGAAAATGGAGTCTATCAAAAATAATTGAAAGAAAATACATAGAGGTGTCATATATGAATAATTTTGAACGTGGAGTAGCAGCCCTACAAGAGGGAAACTTAGAGGATGCAGCTAATTTTTTAACGAAAGAAATTGAAGAAAATCCTTCTAATACATTAGCATATGTAAACTTTGGTCAGCTTTTACTATCAATGGGTGATGTCGAACGAGCTTGTCGTTTTTTTGAAAAGGCTTTAGAAATTGATCCGGAATTGGCTGCAGCGCATTATGCAGTTGGAACAGTATATTTTGAAGATGGAAAGTTTGAATTAGCTAAAAAACATTTTCAACATTGTGTGAAACTTGGCATGAATGATAGTGATGTCCATTTTATGATTGGATTATGCTGTGTTAATAATGGCGAAGATCGTTTTGCACTTCCATTTTTTCAACGAGCGATTGAGCTAGATGATCAAGATGTTGACGCATTATTTCAATATGGCCTTACTTTAGCTAAATTAGAAATGCTAGATGAAGCAAAAATTAATTTAGAAAAAGTTTTACAATTAGATGAACTTCATGCGGATGCACATTATAATCTAGGCATAATTGCGATGTTTAATCATCAGATTACAATTGCGAAAGACCATTTTAATAAAGCGATTAAAAGTCAAGATGATCATATGCTTGCTATGCACGCTTTAAAAGTGATTGAAAATAAAGAAGTAGAATGAAGCTAGTTTAGTTATGTAAGTTCGGGGAGGTGGAGAAATGCAAACCCAAAGTGAAATGGAATTGTTTGTTGATGAGACACCATATATTAAAGGGCATATCACAACAATCATCTTTTATAATGTAGAAAATTTTTATACTGTTGCAAAGGTAAAAGTAGTTGATACAAATTTATCAAATTGTGAACAGGAAATGACTATTACTGGGAATATTCCAAGGATGAATGAAGATGAAACATATACATTTAAAGGGATTGTAAAAGACCATCCGAGGTATGGTAAACAGTTTCAAATTTCATCATTTGAAAAAGAGCTTCCATCTACTAAAAAAGGTGTTATTCAATATTTATCATCAGATTTATTTAAAGGAATTGGAAAGAAAACAGCCGAGAAAATCGTTGATCATTTAGGTGAAGGTGCGATTAATAAAATTTTAGATAATGCAGATAGCCTAGAAGGTGTTCCCGGGCTGGCAAAATCTAAAGCTAAAGAAATTTATGAAACAATTTTATCTCATCAAGGTCTTGAAAAAGTAATCAGCTTTTTAAGTAGCTACGGTATTGGAACGGGTTTATCGATAAAAATTTATAAGACTTATAATGAATCAACTCTTGATGTTATCAGAACAAATCCATTTAAGTTAATTGAAGATGTGGATGGGATTGGGTTTGGAAGAGCAGATGAAATTGGTCGAGCTATCGGTATTACAGGAAATCATCCGGATCGGATACGAGCGGGTTGTATTTATATTTTAGAACATTTATCAATGCAAGAAGGACATGTTTATATAACGCAAGATCAGTTTATTGATGAAACTAGACAATTATTAATGAAACAGGACAAAGAGCTTGTCGAAGCAGTCGACATTTCTCGGGAAATGAAACGATTGGTAGCTGACGGAAAGCTAGTAATGGAAGATGAGAGAATCTATTTATCTGCGCTTTATTACGCTGAGAAAGGCATTGTAAATGCGATCCAAAAATTATTAAGTGATGCTCCAGATTTAGGAGAAATGACTGAAACTAGATTTGCAAAAGAGCTAGAAGACCTCGAATCAAAAATGAATGTAAAATATGCCCCTTCACAGGCACAAGCAATCAAAAAGGCTATGGAGTCAGCTATGATGGTCCTTACAGGTGGACCAGGGACAGGTAAAACGACAGTTATTAAAGGAATTGTTAATCTGTTTTCAACAATCCATGATTTATCATTAGATCAGCATTCTTACCCGAAAGATGATCCATTCCCTTATTTGCTTGCTGCACCTACAGGTAGAGCGGCAAAAAGAATGAGTGAAGCAACTGGATTACCGGCAGTAACAATCCATCGTTTACTCGGTTGGACAAGAGAAGGGGAGTTTAGCCATCATGAGGAAAATCCTTTAAATGGAAAGTTACTAATTATTGATGAGTTTTCAATGGTCGATGTTTGGTTAGGGAATCAATTACTCAAAAGCATTCCAGAAGGATGCCAAGTCATTTTTGTAGGGGATGAGGATCAATTACCTTCTGTTGGCCCAGGTCAAGTCTTAAAGGATTTATTAAACTCTGGCACAGTTCCAACAGTACGATTAAAAGATATTTACCGTCAATCAGAAGATTCTTCGATTATTACGCTTGCACATTATATAAAAGATGGAACAATATCCGAGGATTTATTTGAACAAAGAAAAGATCGTTCATTTATCGGTTGTTCAAGTCAACAAGTTGTTGAAGTCGTCAAAAAAGTGTGTGAAAACGCCAATAAAAAAGGTTTTCCTGTAAGAGATATCCAAGTATTAGCACCGATGTATCGTGGCCCAGCAGGAATTGATGCTCTAAATGAAGGGCTTCAAGAAGTGTTTAACCCCAAAAAAGAAAAGCAACGTGAAATGATTTTTGGTGATACAACTTTTCGGACAGGTGATAAAGTTCTCCAACTCGTAAATGTTCCTGAAAATAATGTTTTTAATGGAGATATGGGTGAAATTGTAAACATTTTTTTCGCCAAAGAAAATGTAGAACAACAAGACATTATAATCGTTTCATTTGATGGTAATGAAGTGACGTATACTAGACCAGACTTTTCTCAATTAACTCTTGCTTATTGTTGTTCAATTCATAAGTCTCAAGGAAGTGAATTTGATATTATTGTGCTTCCGATTGTCAAAAGTTATTATCGAATGCTTCGAAGAAATTTAATTTACACTGCAGTGACAAGAAGCAAAAAGTTCTTAATCATGTGCGGTGAACAAGATGCATTTATTCAAGGCATTGGCAGAACAGATGATGGTCAAAGACAGACTACTCTATGTATGAAACTAAAAGGAATTGAAAATGGAGAAGTACAACTAAACGAGGATTTACCATTTCAGCTTTCAGACGAATTACCAAATCTTTCACCTTATGATTTCATGTAAATGACTAAGAATATATAGTGCAAGACGATTCCTGTACTAACGTATATTTTTATGAAAATTTGGTCACAATGCTTAGAAACATTGCCTTTTTTGGCTAAGGGAGCGAGCGTTGTGATTTGTCCAAATTGTCATAGTAAAGACTTAGGGAAAATAGGTGTAAATCAATATTATTGTTGGGGATGTTATATTGAACTAACAATTAATAAAGGCATAATTTATACCCACCAAGTTGAGGAAGATGGTACGTTAAGTTCGTTGGATGATTTATTTGACGAAGAGGATCGAAAACTTAGTATGTAGGAGTGGGTAATTGATGGCTAGAAAAAGCTCTTTATTAGGTTTAGGTTTAGGTGCAGGTGCACTTGCGATGAAGTTAATGTACGATAACAAATGGCTTACTTCAAAGAATATGAAACGTATGAGAAAGTCATTGAAAAAAATGCTTTAATTTTTTTAAGCACATGTCTATAGAGGCATGTGCTTTTTTACTGTTGAAAAAGAGTTAGACAATAAAATTGTTGGATTGCCTTGATAAGGAAGTCGTGTCCTATTGATTTCCACTACAGGCTGCTCGCTTGCCATGGGGCGAGATTCTTTAGACTCCTCGGCTCCGCCTGTGGGGTCTCAGCCTTCCCGCTAATCCCATAGGAGTCGAGCACCCTTTCGTTCCAATCATGTTCTTTATAAAAAATAATAATCTTAAAAACAATAGATTAGTCAATTGAACGAATGGATTACCCCTAATTAATTAAATTGTAACTTATGATGACGCCTTACACATCTTTATAAATTTTAATCTTAATAGAAGATATCTTAATTTTTATCTTGTATAGAGGCGTTACATTAAAAATCAACGAACTTTATCAGTAAACTTTACTTCTTTACTTAGTTTTCTAATTAACTTATTTAAAACTGTGCTTTGTGCTTTTCAGATTTTTTTATTCAAAGTTTCAGCTAATTCTCAACTTGCTTTCAAATCTAAAAATTTTCCGTTGAAAAAATATTCAATCTCTTTTATTATTTATAAAAACATGGAAAAGAGATGGTAAATATGGGAGTGGGAGTTAAGCTTGTTAAGAATGATTTAAAATATGCTGAGCAGGTTTTTAAGTTATCATCAGATCCAGGTGTGAAAGATATATTAGGAATAAAAGTAGAACTTATTGATGATACAATTCGATTTATTAGCAATATTGTTCAGCAGGAATCAGAAGGTAAGGTAATTAATCGGATAATTTTGAATGAGCAAGATGAGGTTGTCGGTATAACTAGTTTAAAGCATATAGACCGAGGAGATGGAATTTGCCATATCGGTACTTGGATAGGAGTTCCATTTTGGGGGCAAGGGTATAATGAAGCTTCAAAAGTTGAAATCTTAAAAATTGCTTTTAACGAGTTGAAGATGGACTATGTTTTTGCTGGAGCAAAAGAGTCAAATACTAGGTCAAGGCGTGCTCAAGAGAAATTAGCTTATATGACAATTGGTGTAGAGAAGGAATTTCCAAATGAACTAACAATCATTGAAAAAGAAGCAAAAACCAAATGTGTATTGAATGTTGTTAAGAGAGAAGACTTCGCAAAATTTTTAACAAGTCACATAATTTAATTGAAATTCTCCATACTATTACCAGTATGGAGGTTTTTTATGGACGGTTTAAAGTTAAAATGGATATACCGATTATGTTTAATTTTGCTAATTGGATTAGTTGGAATCGTTTTTTATTATTTAAAACCGGTTTATTTACATATTGTAATTGGTGTTTTAAAATCGATGGTTCCATTTTTAATTGGTTTAATCATTGCCTATTTGTTACATCCTGCAATTGAATATATTCATAATAAAGGGATAAAACGAGTAATTGCGATTTTATTGATCTATTTATTATTTTTTGGAGGGTGTGTATTAGGACTTTATTTATTACTCCCTATTTTTAAACAACAGTGGCAAGATATTTTAACAGCTTTTCCTAAAGTAATGGCATTATATGATAATTTCTTATCAAAAATCGATCGAAAAACTTCGAGGATGCCAATTTTTCTTCATAATCGTATTGATTTAATGATTAATGGCGCTGAAAGATCAGGATTATCATTATTGAATAAATCTGGTGAATGGATGAAGCAATTAGTAAATAATATTATTTCACTCTTTATCATTCCGTTTATCGTTTTTTACTTTTTAAAAGACTATAAGGTCTTATCGAATATGTTTTGGAAAATTATCCCTTACAAATGGCGATATGAAGCAAAAGGTTTAGCAAAAGAACTTAATAATACATTTGGAAAATATATTCGTGGTCAAATATTAGTTTGTTTTTTACTGTTTGGATTAGCAACAATATTTCTATGGATTGTTCGAATGAAATATGCTCTCGTATTAGGAGTGATCATAGGAATAACAGATATCATTCCGTATTTCGGACCGGTTATTGGAGCTATACCAACCTTGTTTCTAGCTGCTTCGGAAGGGACCAGTTTATTAATTAGAGTAGGTATTACATTAATTGTATTACAATTGATTGAAGGGAACGTCCTTTCTCCGCTCATAATTGGAAAATCAATTCATACACATCCAGTTATTATTATGTTTTCATTATTAGTTGCAGGTGAAATAGCTGGTTTTATTGGTTTATTAATTGCGGTTCCATTATTAGTTGTTATTATTTCTGTTATTCGCTATTACAGTAATAGAAAAGAACGTCTCTCAACTTGACTTTCATTTTTGACAATGATACTATTTTTTCATACAATTTATATTTGCAAAATTTTGAAGGAACAAGTATGTCACTAAACCATTTAAGCTTATGCAAAAGAGAGAAGTTTCCAAGGCTGAAAGAAACTTTAATGAAGGGTGACAGAAAAGCTACTCCTGAATGCAGCTAATCACTGACGCGTCAGACCACGTTACGGTCTCTTGAGGTGATGAATAGACTTCGAGGCATTTTGCCTAAGCAATAAGCTTTCTATTCATAATCAGGGTGGTATCGCGAGTACATCTCGTCCCTGTTTTAGGGACGGGATTTTTTTGTTTTTATAACATTATAAATTTACTAAATGGAGGTTAATATAATGAAAAAGCTAACTGCTGCTCAAATTCGCCAAATGTACTTAGACTTCTTTAAAGAAAAAGGTCATTCGATTGAGCCAAGTGCATCTTTAGTACCAGTAGAAGATCCAACTTTATTATGGATTAATAGTGGTGTAGCGACATTAAAAAAATATTTTGATGGTCGAGTAATTCCAGAGAATCCAAGGATAACAAATTCACAAAAATCAATTCGAACAAATGATATTGAGAATGTTGGGAAAACAGCTCGTCACCATACATTTTTTGAAATGTTAGGTAATTTCTCAATCGGGGATTATTTCCGTGAAGAAGCTGTAACATGGGGTTGGGAGCTTTTAACTTCATCTGAATGGTTTGGTTTTGAAAAAGAAAAATTATACGTTACTGTATACCCTGAAGATAAAGAAACGTATGATTTATGGATTAAATTAGGATTAGATCCTGAGCATATTATCCTGTTAGAAGGTAACTTCTGGGAAATTGGAGAAGGACCATGTGGACCATGTACAGAGATTTTCTATGATCGTGGAACAAAATATGATCAAGAAAACATTGGAATTAAATTATTAAAAGAGGATTTAGAAAATGATCGATATTTAGAAATTTGGAATATTGTATTCTCTCAATTTAATTCAAAAGATGGTTTAGACCGCAAAGAATACCCTGAATTACCAAACAAAAACATTGATACAGGCATGGGCTTAGAGCGTATGGCAAGTGTACTACAAGAAGTAGACACAAACTTTGACACTGATTTATTTATGCCAATTATCAATGTTGTTGAAACAATTTCTGGTCAAAAATATCGAAATGGACAATTAGATCAAGATACTGCTTTTAAAGTAATTGCTGACCATATACGTACAGTATCTTTTGCTGTTGCAGATGGCGCTCTACCTTCAAATGAAGGTCGTGGATATGTATTACGTCGATTAATCCGTCGTGCAGTTCGTTTTGCTAAAAAACTAGGTATTGAACGTCCATTTATGTTTGAACTTGTTCCAGTTGTTGCTGAAATCATGGAAAGCTACTATCCAAATGTAAAAGAAAAGGTACCGTTCATTCAAAAAGTAATTAAAAATGAGGAAGAGCGTTTCCACGAAACATTACATGAAGGATTATCCCTTCTTACAAATGTAATGAAGGATGCAAAAGCAAAAGGAAGTACTGTTATTAAAGGCGAAGATGTTTTCCGTCTTTATGACACATATGGATTCCCGATTGAATTAACAGAAGAATATGCAGAAGAAGAAGGATTAACAGTTGATCATGACGGTTTCGAAGTTGAAATGGAAAAACAACGTGAGCGTGCTCGTTCTGCAAGACAAGATGTTGACTCAATGCAAGTACAAAGTGAAGCACTTCGTGAAATCAAGGAAACTTCAACTTTTGTCGGTTATAGCGAAGGTTCGATAGAATCTACAGTTCTTGTTCTAGTACAAGACGGAGAGCGAGTTGAAGATGTAGCAAATGGCGAAGAAGCTCATTTAATTCTTGATGTAACTCCTTTCTACGCTGAAAGTGGAGGTCAAATTGCAGACCGTGGAACGTTAACTGCTCCTGGTTTGAAAGTAGAAGTGCTTGATGTTCAAAAAGCTCCAAACGGGCAAAATTTACATCGAGTGAAGGTTGTTGAAGGTGCGTTATCAGTTGGTGCTAAAGTTGAATCAACAATTAATAAAGCTAACCGTTCGAGTATTGTAAAGAACCACACAGCTACTCATTTATTACACCAAGCATTAAAGGATGTACTTGGAACTCATGTAAATCAAGCTGGTTCATTAGTAAACCAAGAACGCTTACGTTTTGACTTCTCACATTTCGGTCAAGTAACGTCTGAAGAACTTGAAATAATTGAAAAAATTGTGAATGAAAAAATTTGGGAAAGCATTCCAGTTCAAATTTCTGAAAAAGCAATTGCTGAAGCAAAAGCAATGGGAGCAATGGCATTATTCGGTGAAAAATATGGTGATGTAGTACGAGTAGTACAAGTTGGAGATTATAGTCTTGAGCTATGTGGTGGATGTCATGTTGATAACACAGCATCAATCGGTACATTTAAAATAATTTCTGAGTCAGGTATTGGAGCTGGTACGCGCCGTATTGAAGCAGTAACTGGCAAATCAGCTTACGAATATATGCAAGAACAAATTGGTCAACTAAAAGAGGCAGCTAGCCTATTAAAATCAAATACGAAAGACGTTGTTGTTCGTATTGAAACTTTACAATCAGATTTAAAACAAGTACAAAAAGAGAATGAATCACTTTCTTCAAAATTAAGCAATATTGAAGCAGGAAATATTAGTAATAACGTGAAAGAAGTAAATGGAGTAAAATTCGTTGCTGCTAAAGTAAATGGAGCAGATATGAATAGTCTTCGCACAATGGTTGATGACCTTAAAAATAAAATTGGTTCTGTTGTTGTATTACTTGGTTCTGCTAATGAAGGTAAAGTAAACTTAATTGCTGGCGTTACAAAAGATTTAGTAGGGCAAGGATATCATGCAGGAAATCTTATAAAAGAAGCTGCTTCAATTTGTGGCGGAGGAGGCGGAGGCCGTCCTGATATGGCTCAAGCTGGAGGTAAAGATCCTTCGAAATTAGAAGAGGCTGTTGCTTTTGTTGAAAAATGGATGAACACGATTTCAAAATAATACAAAAATCGTGTACAATAACAGATATAAAAATTTTTAGCTGATTCGTAACTGCGTAATAAAAATGGTACAATGTAATTAGCTAAAAATATACGGATAAGTGGGGTGCTTTGTATGGATTCATTTGATAAAACGATGAAGTTTAGTTTGCAAGATGAAGGTCAAGATATACGAGTTAATGAAGTTTTGTTAAAGGTTCATGACGCGTTACAAGAAAAAGGCTATAATCCAATCAATCAAATAGTAGGATACTTATTATCAGGTGATCCTGCATACATTCCTCGTCACAATGACGCAAGAAGTATGATGAAAAAATTAGAACGTGATGAAATCATTGAGGAATTAGTAAAATCTTACTTACAACAACATCGTGGAGAATAATTAATGAGAGCACTTGGGCTAGATGTAGGTACTAAAACAATTGGTGTAGCTGTAAGTGATGCTCTTGGTTGGACAGCTCAAGGTATTGAGACAGTCAAAATTGATGAAGTACGTCAGAAATTTGGACTAGACCGACTAAAAGAAATCATCGACAGCTACGAAGTCGAAAAAATAGTTGTAGGCTTACCTAAAAATATGAACGGAAGTATTGGAGAACGCGGTGAAGCTTGTACGCGTTTTGGAAAAATGATTGAAGAAGAATTCAATCTTCCGGTTATACTATGGGATGAAAGACTTTCAACAATGGCTGCCGAACGTTTTCTAATCTCTGCTGACGTAAGTCGTAAGAAAAGAAAACAAGTTATCGATAAAATGGCAGCAGTAGTTATTTTACAAAACTACTTAGATAGTATAAAGTGATAAAGAAGAATGGAGACTGGCCTCTCAATAAGTGTATTTGCAATATAACTAATTGGGCGGCCCTCTAACTATTCACTTATACATAAAAGGATAAATAATTGAGGTGATATAAATGGAACACGGTGAAGACAGACAAATTACAATCATCGATGAGGAAGGTAATGAGATTCTTTGTAATATTATCATGACTTTTGAATCAGATGATTATGGTAAATCATACGTAATTTATAGTCCAGTTGGACAAGAGTTTGATGAAGATGGAGACCCAATCTACCATGCATCTAGCTTCATTCCTGCAGAAGATGGTGAAGATGGAGAGTTATATCCAATCGAATCTGACGAAGAGTGGGAAATGGTTGAAGAAGTATTAAACACTTTCTTTGACGAAGAAGAAGCAGAATAATATCTCCGGATTTAAAAATGCTAAGCGCTTATAAAAGTGTTTAGCATTTTTTATGTAGAAAATTGCCGATTTAGCACATATTTGTAGTATACTATAACGTGGAAAAGGAGGTAGATAAGTTTGTCATTTAATGATTTTGATAAAAATGGATACAAGAATACAAATAAAAAAAGCAGAGGTATGCTTATTTTTACATATTTACTTATTGCTTGTATTGTCATAGTTGGTGCGGGTTTTGCAACTTATAAATATATGTTAAAACCTGTTAATTCAGCAAATAAACAAATTAAATTGGTAACAATTCCTGAAGGAAGTTCTGTTGATAATATTGCAGCAATTTTTAAAAAGAAAAACTTAATAAAAAATACATCAATTTTTAAACTATATGTGAAGTTGCATAACAACGCTAGTCTAAAATCAGGGAATTATCATTTTAGCGAAAACCAAGGGGTTGCAACGATTGTAAACCATTTACAGGTAGGTGGTAAATATCAAGTTGCTGTAAAGGATTTAATGATTCCTGAAGGTTCTCAATTAAACGAAATCGCAGCGATTATCGCAAAAGAATTTAAATTAGATCAAGCAGCTGTACTAAAACAGTTGAATGATAAAGCATTTATTCAGGTGCTACAAAAAAAGTTTCCTCAATTAATAACGAATGATGTTTTTAAACCTGGAATTCGCTATCCCTTAGAAGGGTACTTATATCCTTCAACTTATATGTATGGGGATTTTACTCCGAGCTTAGAAGAAATTATCACTCCTATGCTAAATGAAACAGTGAAAATTTTGGACCAATATAAAGCAGAAATGAGTAACAAAAAACTTACGCCTCATCAGACATTAACAATGGCCTCGTTAATTGAGGAAGAAGCAACTGGTACAACCGATCGAAAGTTAATTTCAAGTGTATTTTATAATCGACTTAAAGTTGGAATGCCATTACAAACGGATCCAACAGTTTTGTATGCACTGGGTAAACATAAAGAACGTGTATTATATAAAGATTTAGAAGTTAAATCTCCTTATAATACTTATTATATTAAAGGGTTACCGGTAGGACCAATCGCAAGTGCTGGCGTTGATAGTATAGTAGCTGCTCTTGAGCCTGCCAAATCTGATTATTTATATTTCCTTGCTGATAAAACAGGAAAAGTAATCTTTACAAAATCGTTAGCAGAGCACAATACAGAAAAAGAAAAGCATATAAAATAAAAAGTTGGAAATACTTGTATATTATAGAAAACTCGTCGAGTGATAAGCCTTATAGGCGAAGACAGAGGCGTAGTTGAACTTATACTTTATTCCTAAAATTGGCAACCATGTCGAGTACTCTACCTTGCTGCCAATTTATAACTTTTTTTAAAGTGAAAATATTAAATTCCTCAGTAGTATAAATAGTCTACTGAGGAATTTTGTAAATTAAAAAATAGTGAAAGCGTTGCAACTATTCTTGGTACTAGCCAAGGGTCTTTTTTTTATGTTAGAATATTACGGGTCTAAAAAAATTCAGATACACAGAAATTTTACTTACACCTTGTTTTAAGACAAGGTTGTATTTCTATTGGAGGCTTTATAAGCAATGAATGACGTTTTAGTTCGTCAATACTTGGCGAATTTTTATAAACATAGAGAACCTTTTATAGAAGAAATGGAAACATATGCATTGGAGCATCATGTGCCGATAATGGATAAAGCAGGCATGGAATTTATGCTTGGTTTACTTTATTTAATACAGCCAACTTCCATTCTTGAAATTGGTAGTGCGATAGGTTATTCAAGTATTCGAATGGCAAAAGAGTTTCCAAATGTGAAGATTGTTACAATGGAGCGAAATGCAGAGAGAATTCGAAAAGCAAAAGAGTTTATTGAGCGAAGTGATTACAGTAATCGAATTTTACTTTTAGAAGGTGATGCTTTACTTTTAAAAGAAAAGTTGCCTGAGAACAGACAATTTGATGTTATTTTTATCGACGCAGCTAAAGCTCAGTATAAACGATTTTTTGAATTATTTGAGCCTTTGTTATCTGACAGAGGTGTTATCATTTCAGATAATGTTTTATTTAAAGGCCAAGTTGCTGAAAGTGCGGATTTAGTTGATGACCGACGAAAGAAAGCTTTAATAAAAAAGATTCAAAATTACAATGAATGGCTAATGAATCACCCTAAGTATGATTCGACAATTATACCAATTGGTGATGGAGTTGCTATTAGTAAGAAAAGGGGAGTTAATAATGATTAAGCCTGAATTATTAGTTACGCCAACTAACCTAAATGATATAGATAAATTAGCTGATGCTGGTGCAGACGCAGTTATTATTGGTGAACAACGTTTTGGATTACGCTTAGCGGGCGAATTTAGTCGTGAAGCTGTAAAAGAAGCAGTAGAAATTGCACATAAAAAAAATGTAAAAGTATATGTAGCGATGAATGGCGTTTACCATAATGAAATTCTTGATGAAATTGAAGATTATATTGCTTTTTTAAGAGATGCAAATGTGGATGCAATTGTATTCGGAGATCCTGCAGTTCTTATGTCAGTACGTGCGATTGCACCTAATATGCAATTACATTGGAATACAGAAACAACGGCTACAAACTGGTTTACTTGTAATTACTGGGGTAAACGTGGATCAAAACGTGCGGTATTAGCAAGAGAATTAAGCTTTGAAGCTGTCGCTGAAATTAAAGAAAATGCTAAATTAGAAATCGAAGTACAAGTACATGGAATGACTGCTATGTTCCAATCAAAACGTTCACTTGTTGGTAACTATTTTGAATACCAAGGAAAGAATTTAGAAATCGTTGAGCAAAAGAAATATGAAGAAAATATGTTCTTAGTTGACCACGAGCGTAATAATAAATATCCAATTTTTGAAGATCAAAATGGAACACATATTATGAGTCCAAATGATATTTGTATCGTTAACGAGTTAGAAGAATTAGTTGATGCAGGTATTGATTCATTCAAAATTGATGGTGTCTTAAAATCTTCAGAGTATATCATTGAAGTAACTAAACTATACAGACAAGCTATAGACCTATGTGTAGAAGACCGTGCAGCTTACGAAGAAATCAAAGACGAACTTTTCGACAAAATCGAAGCAATCCAACCTGTAAATAGACCACTGGACACAGGATTCTTCTTTAAAGAAACAGTTTATTAATAGAGGTAAGATTTATGATGGAAAAGTAGGAAAGCCAGGGGATTCTAGAACTAGAACCTTGTACCTTACCTGTATTAAAGAGGAGGACTAATAATGGCAATTGGACAATTAGATAAAATAGTTGATGGCAAACGTGTAATCGTGAAGAAACCTGAACTATTAGCACCAGCTGGTAATTTAGAAAAATTAAAAATTGCAGTAAGATATGGCGCAGATGCTGTATTTATTGGTGGTAGAGAGTTTGGTTTACGTTCGAATGCAGATAACTTCTCTATTGAAGAAATGGCTGAAGGTGTAGAGTTTGCAAACAAATTTAATGCGAAAATTTATGTAACAACAAATATATTTGCTCATAACGAAAACATGGACGGATTAGTTGAGTATTTACAAGGCATTGAAGCAGCAGGAGTTACAGGTATTATTGTAGCTGACCCATATATTATTGAAACATGTAAAGAAGCTGCACCTAAATTAG
The DNA here is from genome assembly GCF_042887255.1 of Gottfriedia sp. NPDC057948. Lineage (NCBI taxonomy): Bacteria > Bacillati > Bacillota > Bacilli > Caryophanales > Bacillaceae > Gottfriedia > Gottfriedia sp. NPDC057948. The sequence continues at coordinate 11,825 of NZ_JBHVPN010000019.1, read as the reverse complement.
AGGTACATTTAAGTACACAACAATCGTTATCAAATTATCGTGCAGCACAGTACTGGAAAGAAGAAGGATTACATCGATTAGTATTAGCACGTGAGACGAGCTATGAAGAAATAAGAGAAATCAAAGAAAAAGTAGACGTTGAAATTGAAACATTTATTCATGGAGCAATGTGTATTGCTTATTCTGGCCGTTGTACGTTGAGTAATCATATGACTGCACGTGATTCAAACCGTGGTGGATGCTGTCAATCATGTCGTTGGGATTACGATTTAGTTCAAACTGAGTCTCAAAATCCGGATGCAACGGAAAATGCTTTATTTGCTGAAGAAGATGCTCCATTTGCAATGAGCCCGAAAGATTTAAATTTATTACGTTCAATTCCTAAATTTATTGAAATGGGTGTAGATAGTTTAAAAATTGAAGGACGTATGAAATCAATTCATTACGTAGCAACAGTTGTATCTGTTTATCGTAAAATAATTGATGCATATTGTGCTGACCCAGAAAACTTCGAATTTAAAGAAGAATGGGTTGAAGAACTAGATAAATGTGCGAATCGTGACACTGCATCTTCGTTCTTTGAAGGGTTCCCAGGAATGAAAGAGCAAATGTATGGAAATCATAGCAAAAAAACAACGTATGATTTTGCAGGTCTTGTATTAGACTATGATGATGAAACTGGTATCGCAACAATCCAACAACGTAACTACTTCAAACCAGGTGACCAAATTGAATTCTTTGGACCTGAAATGGACAACTTCAAACAAACAGTTGGTGTAATTGTTAATGAAGAAGGAACAGAAGTAGACGCTGCAAGACATCCATTAGAAATTGTAAAAATTAAAGTGGATCAAAAAGTTTATCCTTACAACATGATGAGAAAAAAGTTAGTTTGATAAGAAAGAGGGATTGAAGTATGGGGAATAAGCCCATTGTAATTGGAATTGCTGGAGGGACTGGCTCTGGTAAAACTTCTGTAACAAAAGCAATCTATGATCAATTTAAAGGTCATTCAATTTTAATGATTCAGCAAGATTCTTATTATAGAGATCAAACGCATTTACCAATGGAAGAAAGATTGAAAACAAATTATGACCATCCATTAGCATTTGATAATGATTTGTTTATTGAGCATATAAAAGATTTATTGCAATACAAAGCAATTGAAAAACCTGTATATGACTATACAATTCATACAAGATCTTCAGAAACAATCCCTGTAGAACCAAAAGAAGTAATTATTTTAGAAGGTATTCTAGTATTAGAAGACGAGCGTTTACGTGACTTAATGGATATAAAAATATTTGTAGATACGGATGCTGACTTACGAATTCTTCGTCGAATACAACGAGATATAAAAGAACGTGGAAGAACAGTCGATTCTGTGGTAGATCAATATGTAAATGTTGTACGCCCTATGCATAATCAATTCTGTGAACCATCTAAGAAATTCGCAGATATTATCATACCAGAAGGCGGTCAGAACTTTGTGGCTATTGATTTAATGGCTACAAAAATTCAGACTATACTTGAAAGAGTAAGTGTATTATAATACGTTCATATAAGAGAATAATTCCTAAATATAATTTTGGAAAGATGGAGAAGCACTTACTTCTTCATCTTTCTATATAAAAGAATGCGTTTTCATAAGGTGAATGTTTCATTAATTATTCTCATACACTGTTTGTACAACTACATTGTATAAACATATATTTAGAAGTTTTACATAAAAGAATCGGTGGATACTAAAAGGAGTGTACAAAATGGCTAACGAAAAAAAATTCCCTATGACTTTAGCTGGGAAACAAAAATTAGAACAAGAATTAGAAAATTTAAAAACAGTAAAGCGTGCTGAAGTAGTAGAGCGTATTAAAATTGCTCGTAGCTTTGGTGACCTTTCAGAGAACTCTGAATACGATGCAGCAAAAGATGAACAAGCATTTGTTGAAGGTCGTATTACAACTTTAGAAAATATGATCCGTAATGCTGAAATTATTACTGAAAATAATGATGCATCAGATACAGTAACTTTAGGTAAATCTGTAACTTTCTTAGAATTACCAGCTGGTGACGAAGAAACTTACACAATTGTAGGTAGTGCTGAGGCTGATCCATTTGAAGGTAAAATTTCAAATGATTCTCCAATCGCAAAAAGCTTATTAGGCAAAACTGTTGGTGAAGAAGTGACAGTTAATACTCCAGGTGGAGATATGCAAGTAAGAATTATTGCTGTTAAATAATTTGATTTGTTTAACAATTTAATTGTTTGAAAAAAGAACACCCCGTCTACACTGTAGATGAGGTGTTTTTTATATGCATAGACGGATAAAAGCCATATTAATTATTATTTCGTTACTATTTTCGTTAATCGTATACAGATGTTTAGATATTAGTGTACTTCATCAAAAGAATTTTGGCCCACAAAAGGTAAATTTAATCGAACGAAGTGTTGCTCAAAGAACATTTCAGTTTCGGATTGATAATGGACGTGGACAAATACTTGACCGAAATGGAAAATTATTAAGTGCAGCTTACACTCCAAAAGTTATTTTATTTCCATTTTTAAAAACAATTGATTGGCCGATTGATAAATTATCATCGATTACAGGAGTACCGGTTGCAAAAATTAAAAATCAGTTTATTGGTAAAAAAGAACCTTTTACATTAGAAGGAATGACAAAAACATTAACATCGGAAAAAATTGATGAAATAAATAATTTACATGTTTCTGGATTAATTTCCATGTTGTCTCAAGATAAAGACGATAAACAATTGGCAGAACACCTAATTGGAATAGCTAGAGAAAATAAAGAACAATATGAAAAACAGTATGAAAGTGATCGAGATTATAAGCCTAAAGAATTTGGAGTAATTGGTTTAGAAGCTCAGTTTGAAGATTTCTTAAAATCTGATGGTACATCTAATTTAATGCTTCACGTAGATAATTTAGGTAAACCGATGTTTGGAAATGAAGTAAAATACGCAAAACCTAGTAATCCATTTTATCCAGTTTCCCTTTCAACGACATTAGATAAAGATTTACAACAAATATTAGAACAAGCTGTAGACCAAGCTAAGCTTCAAAAAGGTGCAGCAGTGCTAATTGACGTCAAGACTAACAATTTATTAGCGATGGTTAGCCGGCCAAATATGAATTTCCAAAATTTATATTCTTCGAATGATAATACAGCGACTAATTATGCACTATTAGCTAGTACACCTGGTTCAGTCTTTAAAACAGTTGTAGCGGCTGCCGCAATAGATCAAGGAATTGTGAAAGAAAATCAAATGTATAATTGTAATAATAATCTAGTCGGTAAATACGAAGATGAAGAGAAAAAGCGAAAAGGTAATTTAAATTTTCAACAAAGTTTCTATGAAAGTTGTAATTACACATTTGGCCAATTAGGTAAGCAATTAACTTTAAAAAATAAAGATATGTTTCAAACATATGCCAAAAAGCTAGGATTAGATGGTCCAGTAGGATGGACAGGATCTGTTTATCATGAGTCTAATTTTAGTCAATTTCAAAATGAAGGGAAACCAACTTATTTTGTAGGAAACTATTTAAGTGATAAGCTCTTAAATACTTCCATTGGGCAACAGGATGTAAAAGTATCCCCTTTAGCCGTAGCTAATATGATGGCTACTATTGCACGAGGTGGTAGCCCAAAACAAGTAAAAGTAGTAGATTCTGTATTATATAAAAATGGTACAGAAATGTTTAAATTCCCAGAACAGACATTAGTAGATGATTATCTAGCTCCAGATTCAATGCAACAATTAAGAGAGTTACTTCGAGGTGTAGTGACAGATGCAAAAGGAACGGGAAATCGCTATACTAGTTTGCCTTATACTTTAGCAGGGAAAAGTGGTACAGCAGAAACAAAAGTAGTAGATGGTAAAATTGTTGAACAAAACAAATGGTTTGCAGGTTATTTTCCATATGATAAGCCAAGATATGCATTCGCAGTAGTTAGTTTAAATGTTTCGAACGAAGCTACATCTACCTCTGACACTGTGACAAGTTTAATAAAATCAATATATAATTTTGATAAAAACCACACAAAATAGCTATTTTTAATTAATTAACTCTATGTTAAAATAGGGAAAAATTAGTTGTTTTTGGAGGATTTTGTCAATGTCTTCGATTGAACCAAACAAAAGGGTCCAAAAATTAAGACGATTACGAAGAGGAAATTATTTTTACAGAATACTACTTATTCCACTTCTTTTTGGAATCATCTATTTAGGGATAAAAATAACTTTACCGATTGTCAACCAACAAAAGATCGAGCCTAATACTGCAAAAGCTAAGATTACTACGATTGCTCAAGAACCAAAGCAAATGACTGATATACCGAATCCGTATCAAGCGAAATATCGTGAAAAAGTAAATGAGATTATTAGAGATTCAATAAATGATGAAAATATTATAGAATCTACTGTAAAAGAATGGACACCGAACAAAACAAGACAAATTGAGCCTCATACAGTTCACTATAGTCATAGGTCTCAGGACTTTTATGAAATGGAAGAAGCAGTATCAAATGCGATTTCTTTAACAAAAGAAGATTATTCAGTTTGGCATATTGGTCAAGGATATGATCAGCAAAGTATAAAAATATACGTTGCCACAAACGACTTAAGCTATAAATATGTCGTATACTTACACTGGGTTGTAAAAGAGGGCTGGCTCCCTATTTTGGTACAAGAAGTAAACGAGTTAAAGTATTAAAACGCGAGAATAAAGTTTCAGTCCCTGCAGGAGCAACGGTATGCTTACGCCACATAGTAAGCGAGCTCCTATAAGGTAAAAAAAGGTCCTTCTTTTTAAGAATTAAAGTGTTTTTTGTTGTACGTATTCTTAAAGATGAATGATATGTCGCTATATGGTAAAATGATTAAAGTTTGAAAGAGAAAGTAGGGAATTGAAAGAATGAAAATAGCTATTATTGGAGCAATGGAAGAAGAAGTACATGTATTACGTGATAAATTAGACAACCTGAGAAAAGAAGAAGTTGCAGGCTCAGAATATAACATAGGTACATACGAAGGAAAAGAAGTAATTTTATTAAAGTCTGGCATTGGTAAAGTTAATGCAGCAATGGCAACAGCAATTCTTTTAGAAAAATATCAGCCAGATGTTGTTATTAACACAGGATCTGCAGGCGGACTTCATACTGACTTAAATGTTGGCGACGTTGTTATCTCAACTGAAGTGCGTCATCATGACGTAGACGTTACAGCATTCAATTATGAATACGGACAAGTTCCAGGTATGCCAGCTGCATTCCCTTCTGATGATAAATTAAAGTCTATCGCTAAAAAATGCGCTGAAAAAATTAATGGTATCCAAGTTGTTGAAGGATTAATCGTAACTGGCGATTCATTTATGAACGATCCAGTAAGAGTTGACTTCGTAAAAGAGAAATTTGGTGATCTGTATGCTGTAGAGATGGAAGCAGCTGCAATTGCTCAAGTTTGTTATGCTTTTAAAGTACCATTTGTTGTAACACGTGCGTTGTCAGATATTGCAGGTAAAGAATCAAATATTTCATTTGATCAATTCCTTCATACTGCGGCTGTTAATTCAACATTAATGGTTGAGGAAATGATTAAAGCGTTATAAATCTTTTAAAGAAAGATGTCTTATAGGATCTTTCTTTAGAAAATCTATTTTGTAATGTAGAAAAATAGATTGTGAATATTTTAAAATAAAAAATGTATGGTAGCAATTGCTCCATACATTTTTTTACTTTGTTATTGAAGTCTAAACTTTAAAAATAGGGATTTAAACTAAAGCAGATATTAATATCTTATTTTTCTTTAAGCCAATCTTTAAAATGTGTTGGGGCAGTATGCAGTGTTTCTTCTGAAGTAGGAACTAACGAAAACTCGCCAAGTTTTGCACCAAAGTATAGATTTTTTCCGTCTGCTTCAATTTTACGTATATCACTTTTACTTTCTAAGTAAGCCTTTACGTAATCAGCAAATTTCATTCGATCTGGTCCGGCTAAATTAACAATACCGTTTACTGGTGTACTTAGTGCAAAGTCGACTATACCATCTGCAGCATCTTCAGAGGATATTGCCTGATTATACGAATCAGGTAAACGAATAGTGTCTCCATCGGTAAATAAATCTGTAAGAGTCAGAATAAAATCAAAGAATTGTGTTGTACGAACAATCGTGTAAGGGATACTAAAATCTTTTATTAATTCTTCTTGAGCCATTTTACCACGGAAGTATGCACTCTCAAGAAGACCATCCGTACCTACAATTGATAAATGAACATGATGTTTTACTTTGGTAATTTTCTCAGCAGTAAGAATATTACGAGTAGAAGTTTCAAAAAAGTCCAATACGACGTTGTCTTCATATGAAGGGGAATTAGTTACATCAATTACAACATCAGTGCCCATAAGTACTTCAACAAGTCCTTCACCAGTAATTGTATTAACCCCTAAGGAAGGTGATGCTACAATAATTTCATGTTCAGTCTCACGAAGTTTGCTAACTATTTTAGTTCCAATAAATCCAGTACCACCAACTACTACAATTTTCATGTATGTTAACCTCACTTATTATGAATTTAATTATTTAATTTGATTGTTTTTATGCCGTTTTTGCTCATTGATACCATTTTTAAAATGACATATCCTTAATAGTTCTTAAGTCTAAATTTTTTCAATTATATGATAAAACGCATTGCAGCGTCTTCAGCTTCCTTATATGCATTAGCCAATATTTCTTCTCTTTTTAACAAAGCTGTGCCTTGTGCTCTTATAATTTGATAGTCTTCTACACCTAAGAAATTAAACATGGATTTTAAATACTTATGAGCGTACTCAACCTCTGTATACCAATCATCATTTGTATAAATTGCACCACTGGCTTGAATGACTAATAATTTTCGATCATCATAAAGTAAGCCAACTGAACCGTCTTCTGTATACTTAAAAGTTTCACGCGCAATTAAAATGTTATCCATATAATCTTTTAATTTAGATGGAATATTAAAATTATGAAGTGGTAAGGCGATTACATACTGCTTTATCTCTTTAAATTGCTTTAATATCTCATTCATTCTTTCTATTTTACGAGCTTCATCTGAGTTAAGTTGAATACCTTCACTTAATTTTCCCCAGGCAGATAAAACTGTTGAATCTACATTAGGTATAAATTCGTTATACAAGTTAATTTGCTCAATCTTTACAGAAGGATCCTTACTTTTAAGTGTTTTCTTAAAATGATTTAATACATTTACACTATATACCTCTTCAGAATTGAAATTTGGATGTGCATTTATTACAAGTATTCTGTTCATTAATTATGTCTCCTCATGTAGTATTGAATAATCGGCGACAAGTATAATCGACGATTAATCACATCAGTAATATAACCCTTGTTTTTGAATATGTCAATGGTATTTGTGAAGTTTTACACAAACGATAAATACTTCTAATATATTGTTTATACATTTTATTTTTTGTAATGGAGGCGTTTTGGGTGCAATATAATGTAGAGGTGGAATATTGTCTTCATTGCCTTGTTTATTTAATTGATATACCACCAAGTTCGAGTATTACGATTAAAGAACTTCCCGAGTTTCAAGGTGCAGATTTATTAGTGCTATTATAAAACCAAGCGGAAAACCATCCCTTGCAGCCTTTTTTTACAATATAATTGAGTGAGTACTCACTTTTTATTGACTGATCGTAAAGGATGAACTAAGATGAAAATATAGAGTGAGTACTCACTCATTATGAATGAGATAAATTGTAAATATACTTGAACGGAGGATTACGATGAGCGATGTAGTTCAAATCCAGAAAGTCGATCGTTTATTTGGAAAAAGAGCTGTATTAAAAAATATTTCAATGAACATTCAAGAAGGGGAGATATTTGGGATTTTAGGTCCATCAGGTTCTGGTAAAACAACTTTAATAAAATTGATTGCAGGGATCGATAAAAGTTCAAGAGGAGAAGTATTAGTTTATAATAACGAAATGCCTAATTTCACAGTCCTTCCGTCAATAGGCTATATGGGACAATCTGACGCTTTATACAGCGATTTAACGGGTGCTGATAATTTAAGTTTTTTTGGTGCCCTATATAATTTAAAAGGTAAAGAACTTAAGTCGAGAATTCAAGAAGTAGCCCAAATCGTTGGGTTAGAGGATTCATTAAACAAGCAAGTTAATCAATATTCAGGGGGAATGAAAAAACGACTTTCTCTTGCCATAGCAATCCTCCATAAACCTACTTTACTAATCCTTGATGAACCAACAGTTGGAATTGATCCAGTACTAAGAAAGCAAATTTGGAATCAATTTTTTGAAATGAAAAAACAAGGTACTACGATCATCATTACAACCCATATCATGGAAGAAGCTGAAAAATGTGAACGAATCGGATTAATTAGAGAAGGAGAATTAATCGCTTTAGATACTACTGAAAATTTAATCTCGCAATCTAAAACAGGCAAAATCGAAGACCTATATTTTAATACTGAGGTGAGCTCATGAGAGTCTTTGCTATTTCTAAACGAATAATAAAACAATTTTTAAAAGATAGAAGATCCCTTGCAATGATTTTTGTTGCTCCTATCGTATTATTGTTTTTATTTTCTTATATCTTAAAACAAGATGACACAAAACCAACTTTAGCCCTAGTAGGTGCCCCTCCAGCATTTGAGCAAATAGTAAAAGATTATGCGAAAGTAAAAAATGTAAATCCTTCAGACATTGAAGATAAATTGAAAAAGATGGATCTTGATGGTGCTGTCTTATTTAAATCAGGAGAAATAGTAGTACAGTTTGAAGGGACAGATAAAGCAAGAACAACTGCAGTAATGGATGCGATTCAATCAGCAGTTAAGGAAAATACACCTTCTAATTTTAAAATTGTAATGGACCCAATTTATGGTAGTAAAAATATGGAATCATTTGATTCAATTGGACCGATTTTTATTGGATTTTTCTCGTTCTTATTTGTATTTATCTTATCAGGTATTTCATTTGTAAGGGAAAGATTAACAACAACACTCGAAAGATTACTCGTCACGCCAGTTAAAAGATGGGAAATTGTTGTTGGTTATATTTTAGGCTTTGGATTTTTTGCTTTAATCCAATCGATCATTATAACTGTCTTTTCAATCAGTGTATTAGATATGTATAATGTAGGAAGTGCATGGGAAGTCTGCGTAGTTAATATTTTATTATCTCTAACTGCTCTTACACTTGGTATGCTGTTATCTGCATATGCAAATAATGAATTTCAGGTTGTACAATTTATTCCTGTTATTGCTGTTCCGCAAATACTTTTTTCAGGTATTTTCTCAACGGCGTTTTTACCAAATTGGTTTAAATTTATCGGGGGTATTTTACCTCTGACATATGGGGCAGAGGCTCTTAGAGGGATTATGATCAAAGGGCAATCGCTTGCCGATGTTATATTACAATTACTGATCCTACTTGGATTTTCAATCGTATTTATTTCTTTAAATATAGTTGCATTAAAGAAACAGCGTTCAATTTAAGGAGTGTTACCAATTAAATTAGAAGAGTTTTTTCCAGAAGAAAAATTACAAGAAATGAATGAAAAAGAAATAAAAATTCTTGAAGCTGCAATTGAAATTTTTGCAGAAAAAGGTTTCGTTAGTACATCTACCAATGAAATTGCCAAAAAAGCAAATGTTGCTGAAGGTACTATTTTTCGTTACTTTAAAACAAAAAAGGATTTATTAAAAAGTATTATCAAACCGACATTAGTAAAAACAATTGCTCCTTTTGAAATGGATCGTTTTTCTAAAGCAGTATTTCATTTAGAGTACGAAACATTTGAAGATTTTCTTAATGCGCTGATTAAAAATCGTATGGAATTTGCTAAGAAAAATAAGGCAGCCGTAAAAATAATCATACAAGAAATGCCATTCCAAGACGATATGCAAGAAGAGCTAAAAAGACTCTTTAAAGATAAAATGTACCCTAAAGTAGCCACTGTATTACAATCGTTTATCGATAAAGGACAAATAAAAGAACTACCGATACCGACAGTATTAAGATTAATTATCTCAACAGTAATTGGTCTAGTGATCTCTTCAATCGTCCTTGAAAATACACCTTTTTGGAACGAAGAACAGGAAACTGAACGTACAATTGAGTTTATTAAGAATGGTCTAAAATAACTTATAGCTGATATAAGTGAAAACATTCAAAGAAGAAAAGGATTATAAATAATTCCTTTCTTCTTTTTTACATTTTATGTTTTAGCAATACAGTTTTAGTAATAAATCAAAAAGTCTAAATCAGCAAGACAATACTTAATTCATTGACAAAATGTACTTACTAATCTCTACATGTACTACCTTTAATTACCTTCACTTTTTTTGTATAAAGTATGTTAAAGTTATTAAGTCAACAAGAAGGGAAGGTGTAGTATACGTGAATTTAAAAAAGCTACAGGCGAAGGTTAATGATTTTAAAACTTTTGGAGCAATAACAACAGCATTGGCTACTTTTTTCTATATCGGGACTCTCCTTCCAAAGGACGGATTAACCCAACATAAAATATTAATAGTCGAGAGTATCGTTTTTACAATGCTGATTATTGCATTAGGTTTCTTTCTGACATCCAATTATTTTAAACGCAAAATGCAAAAAGAAGAGCAAGCATAAAACCACTAAAAATGAATCACTCCAATTGTTAGTTCAGACTAACAATTGGAGGTCATATTCATCTTTAGTGGCTTATTTTTTATCTTTTTTCTTTTCTTTTTCAGCTCTTAAAAACTCGTGGTACATTTTCATTAAAGCACGTTTTTCAATTCTCGAAACATAACTTCTTGAGATTCCTAATTTCTTTGCGATTTCACGTTGAGTTAGTTCCTTATCCATATCAATACCAAAGCGCTGAATAATTACATCCTTTTCACGGTCATCTAGAATCTTAATATATTGCTTGATTTTTTCTAATTCCATATTAAGTTGAATTTGATCAACTACATCTTCTGTCTCAGTTTTTAATATGTCTAAAAGTGAAATTTCATTGCCCTCTTTATCCTGACCTATCGGATCATGAAGGGAGACATCTTTTTTTGTTTTCTTTAAAGCACGTAAATGCATAAGTATTTCGTTTTCAATACATCTAGCAGCATATGTGGCTAATTTTGTTCCTTTACCTTGAACAAAGCTCTCAATTGCCTTTATTAAACCTATTGTGCCAATCGAAATTAAATCTTCAGCATCTTCTCCGGTATTTTCAAATTTCTTAACAATGTGAGCAACAAGCCTTAAATTATGTTCAATTAATAAATTTCGTGCTTCTCCATCTCCATTTGCCATACGATTTAAATAGAGCGTCTCTTCGGCTTGAGAAAGAGGTTGTGGGAAGGCATTATTTTTAACATAGGAAACAAACACAAACACTTCTTTTAAGAAAAGACTTAAGGCGGTAAATAAACCAGGCATATAATCACTCCTAAGGAAGGTAAGGTTGGTTGTTATTTATATATTTATGTAATGTACAAATTCTGTGTGTCTGTACCATAAAAAAAATGTAAGCTGTGTAAAAAAAATGTTGAAAATAGTAAGCGCTACCATTCTGATAACGATGTATCTTTTTTAAAATCGATACATATTCTAGAAAAAAAATGCATTGACAGTCTATTTAAAAGTGCTTTATAATCCTCATTAATAACTTTTTTAATGAATCTTTTGACAATTTAATATATTGCGTTGATAAGGGCACAGTAGGCATAACTTCCCTGTTTAAGAGAGCTGACGGAAGCTGCGAGTCAGTACATAAGGTATGCTGAATTA
>NZ_JBHVPN010000018.1:0-98412 GCF_042887255.1 Gottfriedia sp. NPDC057948 | reverse complement strand
AAAAGTGGATTTTCCGTTCAATTCTGAACGAAAAATCCACTTTTTTAATTTATATATTGATTAGGCAAATAAAAATGCTGTTTTTCAGTGGCCTCGGCAAGCCTGCGGGGTCTTTAGCCTTCCCGCTAATCCCATAGGAGTCGAGCACCCCTTTTGTTCCAATCAACTTTATTCAATCAAAAAAAGTCTGCAATAAAAATCTAATCAAATAGCCTTTACTTAGAGTATCCTAACAGTTTAATCTCTTTGTAGGTCAATTCAAATGGAACATTAATTAAACTAATCAATTGAATTTGTTTTTCTAAAAATTAGCTCATATTATTTTTAACTTCTAAAAAAAATGATTACTAGTATTATTGGAATCATGAAATTGCTCAAACATTTAACCTTTAAAACCATTAATAGATCATCCAAAAAATGATAATTTCGTCATTAAATAGATGAAATGTTCATTTAATGTCCGTTTACCCTATTGACCATTTTATATTTCAACACTCTGTAAAACAAACTAAATTATACTTTACATACTTACAATAATAGAGTCCTAATTACTAAATGAAGTATTATTTATATAGCTCAACAAACACAAAAAAAGGAATCTCCTAATTTAATGATTCCTCAAAAATTCTCTTTAGCTATGATACTATTCAAATAACTTTTTAACTTTTAATATGGAGTAGGTATTGGCGTTCCCGGTGGTCTCCACCAAGATTCAACAGTTTTCCAAGCAGTATTATAATCGTAACCTTTTCCCATCAAGTAACCTATAGCAACCGCTTCTGTTAATGCATGTTGATAGCCAAGCTGTTGTGCTTCTTTTAATCCATGGCTAACAGCTGGATTTATTAATGTTAGAATTTGTTGTGGATTTACAGTTTGCTGTGGATTTCTATAAAAATCATTATAAGGTACATAGTTGTAGAAATTCATATTAACTTTCCTCCCTTTTAAATAACGTTTTATGCAATCTTGGGCTTTCAAATCTTTATAATATATGTAGATTTGGGAGTTTGCGGAATAGGCTATAAGCATGGCTTAAAAATTTTTAGGTGAACATTATCTTTCATCCTGTCTGTCGTAACACCGAAATGTCTTCTCTGTCTAAAAAGGGGCACTGACTAGGTCAGCACCCTATGCGACTACCTAAGTAGTCTCTCATTGTTCAACTATTACGATAAAGTTCGGACTAGCACCGAAAAATATGTTGTAAAGTTACTATTTTTAATCTACTTTTTCTACCAATGATTGATAAATTTCCTTCAGTGACCACACTTTCCCTTTTTCATCTTTATAAACAACATGTTCACTTTGAAAATGGACAGGGGAATCCAAACCTGCAGCAGCAGCTAACCGAAATAAACCTTCACGCATTGAAATTAGATAATTCGCCGTTCGATATTTTTTTTCATCAATGACAAGGGCTTTTTGTAAATCAGGATCTGTTGTGGCCACACCGACTGGACATGCATTGGAGTGGCATTTTAAAGCTTGAATACAACCAATCGTAATCATAAATCCTCTTGCGATATTAACAAGGTCAGCCCCCATTGCTAGTGCAATCGCTACTCGATCTGGCGAGAATAATTTTCCTGATGCTATTATTTTAACTTGGTCACGTACGCCATATTTTCTTAAAGCATGATCCATTAAAGGTAGTGCAGATTTAATTGGCAATCCTACACTATCCGCCAGTTCCTGGTATGTGGCACCTGTTCCCCCTTCACCACCGTCTACAGTAATAAAGTCAGGGCCCTTTCCAGTACTTTTTATATATTTCGCTAATTCATCAGCTTCATGACCACTTCCAATAACCACTTTCATTCCTACTGGTTTTCCAGTTTGTTCCCGAATTTGTTCCATAAAGTCAAACAAAGAAGGAAAGTCATGAAACTCTCTAAAACGATTAGGACTATCAATCGATTTAAACGGTTCTACCATTCTTATTCTTGCGATTTCCTCTGTTACCTTTTCCCCATCAATATGCCCACCGCGTGTTTTGGCACCTTGAGCTAATTTAAGTTCAAAAGCTTTTATTTCAGGAATTTTACTTTTTTCTTTCAAGGCATCCCAATTAAAATTCCCCTCTTTATCTCTAACCCCGAATAAACCTGGGCCAATTTGCATGATAATATCAACGCCACCCTTTAGATGGTATTCAGACAAGCCACCCTCACCTGTATTCATCCATGTCCCCTTCGCAATTGCTAATCCCTCTGATAATGCAGTAATAGCTTTTTCACCTAGGGATCCATAGCTCATAGCAGACATACCAATCTGGCCTTTTACAATAAAAGGATACTTTGTGTTTTTACCGATCACAATTGCATCACTATCATCCAATAAAAATGCAAGTGAATCATTCTTCTCTAATCTTTCTTCCTTCTGTGTAAATAAAGGCTCTTTAATCAATAAATATCGATTTGTTGTTACGTTTATATGCTGGTCCATTTTTAATTCTTCTGACAGTTTTGGAAACATCGAATTTCTAATATAATATCCTTTTTCTTCAAAGTCTCTTTTAGACCCAAACCCAAGGACATCTCGTTTATATTTTGCTTTTTTAACAATATGCCCATATTCTTCTCTAGAAAAAGGTTTGCCTTCTAGGTCGCTGTTAAATAAATACTGACGTAACTCAGGTCCAATCGTTTCTAAGAAGTACCTAACTCGTCCTATTACTGGATAATTACGAAGTATTGGATGTTGCTTCTGTTTTCGATCTATAAAAAACAAATATAGTGTACCTATTAATAAAACTAAAAGTATTAAGGCAAAAAAAATGAATCCAAGGATAATTAAAACATTTGTTATATTCAATTATAATTCCCCCTTGAAAAAGTTCCGTAACATTGCTATCAAATTTATTTTAATTTAAAATACTCCATTCTTACTCTCCTTAATCGAGTTTACATTTTATTCTTTACATAATTCCTTCCAATTTATACAATGCTTGCATCATCGAATATGTCCTTATTCAGCTATAAAGCCTTATCTACTCATTTGAATATTCTTCAAGAGAGGTTTGAATTTCTTTTCTCTTCAAAATAAGAGTCTCCCTTTTTTCTATAGAACCCATTTAATATTTTCATTTATAAATATTCAAAAAAACATAAAATAGTCCTCTCATAATTGAACTTTAATGCCCCGACTCCATTGGAATTTGGAATTATCTTAGGTCTCGCTCCATAGAAAACGAGTGGTAACCTAGGTCTTTTTTCATTAATACTAATCAGAAAATAGTCCCGAAAATTAAAATCTAATTAACTTTTTATCTCCAAAATAATAAGTTAGTAAATTTTCTAGTACGTGTTAATATTCTTCTTGTTAAATAGTGGAATAATATGGAATACTAAAGCTAATAACTATTATTTTAATTGTTGAATAATAACTTCAGGAGTGTCTTATGAATAAGATTCGGATTAGTAAAGTAGGTTTATTTAAACTATTTTTCATTTCAATATTACTAGTTACATTTATATTCGTTGGAAAAAACGTACTTTTAAACTTCGACTTTAAAATGTTCTTTAACTATATGGAGTCTCTTACATTAATACAGTACTTTTTGATTTTTGCATTAGGTATTTTAGCTGTATCGCCAATGTTTTTATATGACTTCGTACTTGTAAGTCTATTAAAATTAGATTTCAGTTTTCGAAAAATACTAATGGTTGCTTGGCTTGCGAATACTTCCTCAAACCTAATAGGTCTTGGTGGAGTTGCAGGTACCACCATTCGAACTCTATTTTATCGAAAAGATCGCACCGGACCCGAAATTGTTAAAGCAGTGAGTAGTGTAACGATATTCTTACTTTCTGGATTATCGATATTGAGCTTAGTTTTATTTACAGGAATATTTGATTTATCATTTTTAAATGAATATAAGTATCTATATATCGCTATTATTATTGCAATTTGTTATTTCCCGGTAATGTTTTTAGTCGTTTATTTAAAACGTAATTTTTTCTCGGAGAATTTTTCGGCAAAATATATGCTTTCATTGGTTGTCATTTCTTTATGTGAATGGTCTTTTATTTTATTATTCATTTACTTCATTTGTTTATTTTTACATATCGACATTACAATCATTGAGGTTTTACCTGTTTTTTTAGTAGCATCTGTTGCAGCTCTTTTAAGTATGATTCCAGGCGGTCTTGGGTCTTTTGATTTTATTTTCCTCCTTGGTTTTACATACTTTGGAATCGATAAGGAAACGACACTTCTTGTTTTATTGATTTATCGTTTCAGTTATTTCTTTTTCCCGTTTGCTTGCGGTATTATTTTAGCTCTTAAATTATTATGGAATAAAATAAATCAATCATTTAATAATATTCCAAATCAAATTTCAACTTATATGGGGCATAAGCTTTTAACGATTTTAGTATTTTTATCTGGCGTTATCCTATTAGTTTCTGCTGCTGTACCAAGCATGCTTTTAAGAATTAGTCTTTTAAATTTAATTTTACCTTCGACAATTATTAATATTTCACATTTAATTTCGGTCACAGCAGGCTTTACATTGTTAGGACTTTCTCGTGGAATTGATTATAAAGATAAAAGAGCATGGTATATTACACTTTTCATGCTGATTGTTGGGGCAGTTACAACGTATTCAAAAGGATTAGATTATGAAGAAGCACTTTTCGTATTAGCAGTTGCTTTTATATTATTTATTTCAAAGAAACAATTTTATAGAGAAAGCTTCGTTTTAACCTGGGGTAAGCTTATTGTTGATAATTTTATTTTATTTTTCTTTTTGGGTAGTTATTTACTTATTGCTTATATCAATCTACCTCAAACAAATGTCAAAATACCTGCTAAATATTTACCTTATATACTTGTTAATTCGAGAGATATCGTGATTAGTGCAGTTCTTGGTTTTGCAGCTGCTTTACTATTTTTTTATATCGCATTTTTCAAAGTTAAAAGAAAACAATTTGAATTTATAAATACGAAAGCTGAAGAAGAAAAAATAAAAGAACATTTTAATAAGTATGGTGGTACAGAACTTTCACATTTGGTTTTTTTACATGATAAATATTTATTCTGGGCTCAGGATGAGACTGTATTATTTATTTTTCAGCCATATGCAGACAAATTAGTTATTTTAGGTGACCCGGTTGGTGAAAAATCTCGTTTATATCCTGCTATTGAGGAATTATTAAACTATGCTGATCAATTTGGATATACTCTTGTCTTCTACCAAGTAAACTCAAATTCACTATCCTATTTACATGAAAATGGATTTGATTTCTTTAAACTTGGTGAAGAAGGATTTACTGATATTTCATCATTCACTTTATCTGGAAAACGTAATAAAGGAATTCGTGCACTTTACAATAAATTTGAACGCGAAGAATTTAGTTTTGAAATTATTGAGCCCCCTTATTCAAATGAATTCTTTACGGAATTAAAGGAATTATCACAAGAGTGGTTGAAAGGGCGAAAAGAAAAAGGGTTTTCACTTGGCTATTTTGATGAGGATTACATCAAACTTGCACCAGTAGCAATTATTAAAAACAATGAAAATAAAATGATTGCATTTGCATCCATTATGCCAAACTATAATGAGCATACGATTTCAATTGATTTAATGCGTCATAAAGTTGACGCTCCAAAAGGAATTATGGACTTTATGTTTGTTAACTTAATTGAGTGGTTTAGGTCTAGAAATTTTCATTATTTTAATGTCGGTATGACACCTTTAGCAAACGTGGGTCTATCTAAGTATTCTTTTACAAGTGAAAAAGTTGCAGCGCAAATTTATCAATATGGACAATTTTTATATCACTTTCAAGGTTTAAGAAGCTTCAAAGAGAAATATGTTAATTCTTGGACACCTAAGTTTTTGGCGTATCACAAAAAAACATCCTTACCAATCACAATGCTACAAATAACTTCATTAATTTCTAGGTCTAGAAAAAATTAAATTTACAGCCAGTTAATGTATTGAACATTGACTGGCTTTTTTATTGTGAAAAAGGTATTTTTCACTTCAAATCTCCTCAATTCATAATCAAAATAAAGAAATTGGTAAAAAATAATAGTTAATATCACTTGCAAAATTATTTCTCATCAATTATGATTGTGTCATATTAAATTTTGCACAACTAATATAAAAGGATGTTGATTAATGAATAAAGAAAATCAGCTTTTGCTTGAAAATCAATTATGCTTTTCAATTTATGCTTGTTCTCGAGAAATAACTAAATTATATCGACCAATCTTAGATGAGATTGGCATAACGTATCCGCAATATCTTGCATTGCTTTCACTTTGGGAAAAAGACCAACAAACTGTGAAAGAACTTGGGGAGACTCTTTTTTTAGACTCAGGAACTCTTACACCAATGCTAAAACGGATGGAATCTGCGGGACTAATTTTTCGTAAACGTGACTCAAGTGATGAAAGAAAAGTATTTATTACATTAACTGAAGAAGGTATTAAATTAAAAGAAAAAGCTTTCTGTATACCTGAGAAATTTTTCACGGAAAGTAATGCTACTCAAGAGGAATTTTTAACACTATTAAACCAAACAAAAGCATTATTAAAGAAAGTTCAATCTGCAAATGAAAATAAAAAATAGATAATAAATATTAAGGAGAGATTGTAATGGAAAAAATATATACTGCTACAGCAACTGCAACAGGTGGACGTGACGGAAGAGTTATTTCATCAGATGATTTTATTAATTTATCACTTAAACCACCAGTAGAATTAGGTGGTCCTGGTGGAGCAACAAATCCTGAACAACTTTTTGCCGCTGGCTATTCAGCTTGCTTTGACAGTGCATTAAATTTAGTAGCTCGTACGCAGAAAATTAAATTAGAATCTACATCAGTTACTGCAAATATAACAATTGGTAAAGACCCTGCTGACGGAGGATTCAAATTAGCTGCTCAACTTGATGTAAAAGTACAAGGTGTTCCAACAGAAGTAGCTGTAGAACTAGTCAAAGCAGCTCATGGCGTTTGCCCATATTCAAAAGCAACTAAAGGAAACATGGATGTACAATTAAGAGTAATTGGATAATATTTAGCATAATGGGAGAAGGAAAAGTTTTTACTTACACCTTCTCCCTTTATCCTTATCCTTGTTCTATTATCGTTTCATATTTTAATGAATCGTCTTTTGTGAAGAATTTTCTATAGGATAGAAGTGTTGAGGAGAATACACTAATTGCAATTGCACCTATTAAAATACATTCGATTAGCAATTGATATTTAATCGCATATAAAGGACTTATGCCAGCAAAGATCATTCCCGTCATCGAGCCTGGTAATGTAACAATTCCTACAGTTTTAGCTCGATCAATTGATGGAATTAAGGCAGCTCTAATTGAATTTTTTATGACATTATTTGAAGCTTGTTTAGTTGTTGCCCCTAAGCATAATGCAGCTTCAATTTGATTTTTACTTGCTTGAATTTCAGCTCTAAGTCTCGTTAATGCTAAACTATTCGCGTTCATAGATGTACTAATAATCATACTTGAAATTGGAATAACATATTGAGCCTTCAACGCAATTTTATTTGCTAACAATACGACTCCTAAAGAAATCATGACACCTAGCAATATACTAATAAATGAAATAAAAAATGCTCCTTCAATTTGTTGTGACCTTTTACTCGAAGTATAAGCACCGAATAAAATCATACAAAATAAAATAATGATTATAATAAAAAGGTGCTCAATTTGCAGTATATATTCAAGTACATACCCCATGATCATTAATTGAATGACGGTTCTTAATGAAGAAACACCAATGTCTTTTTCAACACCAAGTTTCTGATAATAGGATAATGCGATAGCTATAATAATTAATAAAAATGTCAGAGATACTCCTGTAATATGCAAATTACCATCCATCATTTCACCTCTTTTAAGCAATTGTAGAAAGAAAATTCTTCCCTAATTCTGTGCTGGGATTATTAAAAAATTCATTAACTGGACTCACTTCTACTAATTTACCATCAATCAGTAGCCCTACTCGATCAGCTATTTGTTGAACTAAATCCATATTGTGTGTAACAAGAATAATCGTTAAATTTTCTTCTCTATTTAAAGTTACTAGAAGCTCCTGAATATGTAGAGTCGATTGTGGATCTAATGCTGAGGTAATTTCATCACATAATAAAATGCTTGGTTTCATGGCAATTGCTCTAGCGATTGATACTCTTTGCTGTTGTCCAATCGAAAGTGTCGAAGCATTCCGATCAAGTAATTTCGTCTCTAATCCTACTTTTTCTAATAAAGATTTCGCTACTGTTTTGGAATCAGTCTTATCATAGCTACCGTTTAATTTGACTCCAAACAAAATATTATCCTCAACGGTCCCTTCAAATAATGAAGGAGTTTGTAGGATCATTACTGCACTTTTTCTTAAACTTTGAGGTGTCATTTTATATATTGATTGTCCATTTAAATGAATTTCACCTTTACTAATTGACTGTAATCGATTTAATGTCCGAAGCAATGTCGTTTTCCCTGCCCCTGAAGTTCCAATTAAGCAAAAAATTTCACCCTTATTCGTTTGAAAATTAATGTTTTTAAGGATTGAACTACCAAGAATATCTACACTTATACTCTTAATTGATAGGGTCATTTTATTTCACCTCTTTCTAAATGAAAGGTGCCCTATACAAGGAGGACACCTCAGACTGCCCGCCAAAAGCTCGCTTTCTTCGTTGCTTCGCCTAACTGCGGTGCTCAATTACCGTCTAAGGTAACTCCGCTCCTCACCAGGCTTCGCGCCTCGAAAGACAAGCGCTTGCAATCAGTCTGAGAATCAAGCTTTTAGTACTTTGCCTACAAACTAAGGTGCCCTATATAAGGACACCTTTTAAAATTGATTAAATTATTTTTCTTCCTCGGCCATGAGGTATGCAAAGTGGCGTTCCGAATAATGGATCCTTTACAATATCGCAGTTCATACAGAAAACGTCACAGATTAAGCTCTGATTAATGATTTTTTCTGGGTCTCCTTCTGCGTATACTTCACCATTTGAAATTGCAACAACGTTGTGTGCATAACGACATGCTAGGTTTATATCATGTAGTACCATAACAATTGTACGCTGCTCTTTTTCATTTAATTCGTAAAGTAGGTCTAAAATCTCGATTTGATGTGTTAAATCCAAATATGTTGTTGGTTCATCTAATAAAATTGTATCTGTGTCCTGAGCCAATGTCATCGCAATCCAAGCACGTTGACGTTGTCCACCAGATAAAGAATCGACTAATTGATCCTTTAATTCATACATATTTGTCATTTTCAAAGCATGATTTACTTTTTCTTCATCTTCTTTTGACCATTGTTTTAACCAAGTTTGATATGGATATCTTCCTTGTTTTACTAATTGAAAAACTGTTAAACCTTCTGGTGCAACAGGACTTTGAGGCAGGATTGAAAGATTACGTGCAATTTCCTTTGTAGGTCGCTTACTAATTTCTTTTCCATCAAGTAAGATGGTTCCACTTTTTGGTTGAAGTAATCTTGCAAGTGAACGAAGTAATGTTGATTTTCCGCACCCATTAGCTCCAATTAAAACTGTGATTTTTCCTTTTGGGACTTGAAAATTTAATTCGTTTATAATTGTACGATCATCATACGATAACGTTAATTTTTCTGTTTCGATTGCACTCGTTGACATCTTATCACCTTTTTCCTGTCTTAAATAATAAATAGATAAAATATGGTGCACCAATTACAGCAGTAAATACACCAGCAGGTATTTGAATTGGACTAAACACCGTTCTTCCAATTGTATCAGCTACCAATACCATGATGGCACCGATGATTCCAGATAAGGGAATCAATGCACCGTAAGAAGCACCAACTATTTTCCGAGCAATATGAGGCGCAATTAGTCCAACAAATGCGATTGCTCCCGCAAATGCAACTGCACCAGCTACTAATGCTGTACTTATAAATAACAAGATTAGTCGATTTTTTTCTACTTGAACTCCTAAGCTTGTTGAAACTTCATCTCCAAGTTGCTGCGTATTGATATGTCTTATAAACGATAATGCTAACACGATAAAAACTAGCGTCCAGACTGTAATGATTTTAACTTGTTCCCAGTTCGCTCCATAGACGCTCCCAGTTAACCACATATTCGCTTCGGTTGCTCTAAAAATAGGTCCAATAATCATAAAAAATGAAGTTGTGCTTTGAGCTAATGCTGAAAATCCTACCCCTACTAAAACTAATCTTAAAGGTCTTAATTCCCCATCCTTATAAGCAAAAGCATAGACAAATACTAAACTGATGATGGCACCGATAAATGCCGCTAATGGTAACCATTTTATACTTACTGTTAATTGATTCGTCCGATTATCACTAAAAATAGCTAAAAATAAAACAACGGTAGCACCTGCTCCACCTGTTATTCCAAGAATATCTGGTGATGCTAGTGGGTTTCTAACTAAGCCTTGAAGAATTGCTCCAGCGATTGCTAAAGAAATTCCAGCAAAAATGGCAATGAGGATTCGTGGCATTCGAAATGCTTGTATAAATAATTCATCTATTTTTTCACCTTCACCAAAAATAACAGATAATACTTTTGGAATCGAGATGTAACGGTCACCTAGCGTTAAACTCACTATAAATGAACTGATCAGTAAAAGAAGAGCAATTATTAAAACGGAAAATGATCGCTTATTAAATAGTAGTGAAAAGTACTTGTTTCTTAATTTGATCATGTTCATTTTACTGTACCGTCTTTTCTTGCTAAGTAAATAAAAAATGGTGCACCAATAACTGCGGTCATAATACCAACTGGCGTTTCTTCTGGCATTAAAATGTAACGAGATCCTACATCAGCTAAAAGAAGTAGTATTGCTCCGAAAATACCACAAAACGGAATCATCCAACGATAATCATTTTTAACGAACATTCTAACTATTTGAGGGACAATTATACCGACTAATCCTATTGGTCCTGCTATACTTACAGCACCACCGGCTAGAATGATGACTAATACAACTAATGTCGTTTTTAATAAAGCTGTATTTTGACCTAAAGCTCTAGATACATCTTCGCCTAACATGAATGTGTTAATCTTTCCACCAAGTGTAAGTGAGACCACCCAAGCTATTACGATATATGGTAGTACCATATGTAAAGAATCAAGTGAACGCCCTTGAACTGAACCAGCTAGCCAAAATAGTACTTGCTCTAATGCCACTTCGTTAGTTACTAGTAAGCCTTGGGTTATTGAGCTAAACATAGCTGCAATTGAAACACCAGCTAAAGTAATTTTTAATGGTGTCGCTCCGTCTTTCCCTATTGAACTTAAACCAAATACAAATACAGCTGATAATGTAGCTCCTATAAATGAAAGCCATATAGTCGCATTAGGTGATTGTAAATGAAAAAAAGTGATACTAAGTACAATTAACATCGAGGCACCAGCGTTAATTCCTAGAACGCTTGGTGATGCTAGAGGATTTTTAGTTAAAACTTGCATAAATAAACCAGCGATTGCTAAACTTGCTCCTACTATTGAAGCAATGATCGCTCTTGGAACTCGAACATTTTGAATAATTAACTGTTCATTAGACCCATCAAATTGTGTAAATGAATGAACTAAGCTTGTAAAACTAGTATCCGTATATCCTAGTAAAATACTAGAAAAAAAACAAATTACTAATAATAAAAAACAAGCTACTAATACAATAACTCTTGATCTTGGATGAATAAGCATTTTATATCTCCTACTATTCTATTCTCTTTTATTAGTCTAAATGATATGAATTATCAAGTCAATGAGAATGATTTTCATTTCCTTATTGACTTCTAATCAAATTTTAATCTATAATACTATTTGTCAAGATAAATGATAATCATTATCAACTAAAAAGGGAGACCATTCTATGAAAAAACTAAAATTTTCTTCACTAATTGCTTTATTCATTGCAGCAATTATGGTATTAGGTGCTTGTGGCACAAAAAAATCAGAAGAAGCTTCTGGTAAAGAAAGTAAAAAGGCAAATACAATTACAATTGAGCATGCAATGGGTACGACAAAAGTTCCTGTTAATCCAAAAAGAGTTGTTATATTAACAAACGAAGGAACTGAAGCTTTATTAGCATTAGGTGTGAAACCAGTTGGTGCTGTTAAATCATGGACAGGAAACCCTTGGTATGATCATATTTCTAAAGATATGGATGGCGTAGAAGTTGTAGGTGTGGAAAGTGAAGTTAACCTTGAGAAAATCGCTAGTTTAAAACCAGATTTAATCATCGGTAATAAAATGCGTCAAGAAAAAGTGTATGAGCAATTAAGTGCTATTGCACCAACAGTTTTCGCTGAAACATTACGTGGAGATTGGCAAGAGAATTTCAAATTTTATGCAAAAGTTTTAAACAAAGAAGAACAAGGTAATACAGTATTAGCTGATTATACAAAACGTGTTGATGAACTAAAAGCTGAATTAGGCGATAAAGTAAATCAAAAAATTTCAATGGTCCGTTTCATGGGTGCTGATGTACGAATCTATCACCAAGATACATTCTCTGGTGTAATTCTTAAACAATTAGGATTCCAACGTCCAGAGGAACAAAATGCTCCTGATTTTGCTGAAAGAGGCGTGACAAAAGAACGTATTCCAGCGATGGATGGAGATTACATATTCTACTTTACGTTTGATGACGGTAAAGAGTCTGGATCTAAGCTTGAAAAAGAATTTACAGAAGATCCTTTATTCAAAAAGTTAAATGCTTCTAAAAATGGACATGTCATTAAAGTAAATGATGTTACATGGAATACTGCAGGTGGAATCAAGGTTGCTTACTTAATGTTAGATGATATTGAAAAGACTTTTACTAAATAATAGAATTTAAAAAGGTTTACCTTTATTGTCAGATCGAATGACAATTTAGGTAAACTTTTTTTGTTAAAGTCGGTATTTAGCTAATTTCCATTCCTGCAATACTTGCTTATCCCGCTTTTCCTGCATCTTCAACATTTCCTGCAATTAGCGTAAGCATCATATGCTCCTGGTCCCAATATTCATTGTTAAATTTTAAACTATTAGGTGTTTTAGCAAATGTTTTGAATCCTAGTTTTTCATACAGTTTTTTTGCTGTTTCATTACCTTCTACGATATTTAATGTAAGTTGTTCAAGTCCAAAGCTTTTTGCTAAGTGGATCGCTTCTTCAATTAAAAGATAGCCTGCCCCCATTTTTCGAGCGCTAGGAGAAACATAGACAGACTCAATTTTTCCTTTATGCTCTGCTTTAACTTTTTCAAATGTTTTTAAAGTTGCTACTCCAATTAATTGACCTTTGTCAGTAAATGCACCGATCGTATAGTTTTTATCTTGATCCAATATTTCTGCTTTGTATTCAATAGGGTCATCTTGATCAAGTATTTCATCCATAGTTGTAATAAAAACTTCAGGATTCTCTTTTAAACCTTCTAAACGAATATTAAGATAGATTTCAGCATCTTCTTTAGTTAATAAACGTATTTTCATACCTATCCCTCCGTAGTTCTTGCAAAGTATATTTTATATAACAAATGGAAGGTTTTCAACGCTTTCAAAAGCTAGACTCTAGTAAACTCACATTGTCATAAATTTGTAAAAAACATAAAAAAACGCTTGTATACCAAGCGTTTAGATGATTCTCTTTTCATGATTTTTCTCAATTCTTGTTACAGAAATGTTAGGTTTGTCATAGTCATTAAGTAAACTTTACTAAATCAAATAATCTAGTTTTTTATCAAATATACTCTTTCTGGCCTACCAATCGTTCCATACGCTAAATCCGCTAATACTTTTCCTTCAGATACTAGATATTCTAAATATCTCCGGGCAGTAGTACGACTAACGCCAATTTCCAGTCCTATATTCTCAGCAGTCATACCGTTATGAACTTCATTTATCACAAATAACACCTTATCTAAAGTAAGCTTATCAATACCTTTAGGGTATATACTTTGCTCTTCAATCATCGAATTATTTTTTCCGATTAAACCATCTATTTCTTCCTGAGTTAGATAAGCACTTTTGGATTGTAGGCTTTGTACTTTATTTGAATGATTTACATAACGTATTAAAGACTTTTTAAAACGATCAAAAATGACTGGCTTAATAATAAAATCAAATACACCATAATGTAAGGCCTTATTAACTGAATCGATTTCTTTCGATGCTGTAATCATAATAACATCTGCCAAAATTGAATTTTTCTTCATCCATTGTAAAAAATCTAAACCATTCATATCCGGAAAATAAACATCTAATAATACTAGCTGCGGCTTTAGAATCTCAATTAAATCAACAGCATCTTGGTAATTTGTCGCGATACCAATTACACTAAACCCTTCTATTCTCTCAATAAATCGTTGATGAATTTCTGCAATTCTACTATCATCTTCAACTATTAACACTTCTATTAAATTCTTTTTCATCGTATCTGTTACTCTCCTTTTGGCGTTTCGGAATGGCAACAATAAATGTAGTTCCCCCATGTTCGTTTGAATGAAAAGTAATTTGTCCGTTTAATTTATGGAGCAATCTCTGGACTAGGTGAAGTCCAATCCCTGAGTTTTTAGATTGCTCCTTAGTAGAAATACCATATTCAAAAATCTCATCGATTAATTCCTCAGGGATACCATTTGCATTATCCTCAATTTCAATCACTAAATCCTTACCTAAATCAGTAAGAAATAGTGAAACAAGCTTTTCTGATTTATTTGTTTCTAATACTGCATCGAATGCGTTATTTAATAGAT
This sequence comes from Gottfriedia sp. NPDC057948, assembly GCF_042887255.1. Lineage (NCBI taxonomy): Bacteria > Bacillati > Bacillota > Bacilli > Caryophanales > Bacillaceae > Gottfriedia > Gottfriedia sp. NPDC057948. The sequence continues at coordinate 83,672 of NZ_JBHVPN010000018.1, read as the reverse complement.
TTCCGATTATTGTTATTAAGTCTTCCCTATTTATTTCTTTTGGGACATCTGCAAAACTACTATTATAATCAATGTTAAAGTCTACTTTTAACTCATTAGCTAAACTTATTTTTCCTAAAAGAAGTCCTGCAACAACTGGGTCTGAAATTTCTTCCATAATAAAATGGATAATATTTTGAGTAATATTTGATTCCTTTGAAATTAATTCAATCGCTTCTTGATAGGATTCAAGCTGTATTAAACCTAAGATGGTATGCAACTTATTTGAATATTCATGTGCCTGAGCCCTCAGGCCTTCTGAATATGCTTTTATTTGCGATAGTTCATTTAGCAATTTATTCAATTCAGATTTTTCCCTAAAGGTTGTTACTGCTCCAACAATTTTAGAATTCATTCCAACAATCGGTATACAATTAATAATCATTACTTTTTCATTTATTAAAAACTCTAAATCATAAATTGGCTGACCTGTTTCAACTACTTTCTTCAGATGCGAATTATGCAATACGTCTTCTATTTTTAATCCTCTAAGCTTTAAATTATTTGGAATAGAAAGTACTTTATGAGCATTTTCATTAACTACCGTTATTTCTCCGTATTCATCAATCGCAATAATCCCTTCATGAATCGATTCCAAAATTGCGTGTTTTTCTTTGTACATCCTTCCAATTTCTTTCGGCTCCAATCCGAAGATCGATTTTTTTATATTAAATGAAATTAAAAATGCTACTCCTATTCCAAGAAGTAAGATGACAATACTATTTTTTATTAGTTTTTTACTAAACACTTGTGCCTCATGGTCGATATCTTTTATTAAGTAGCCTACAGAAACAACTCCAATTACACTACCATTATCATCAAAAATAGGAGTTTTTCCTCTTAAAGAAGGACCGAGTGTTCCAGTCGATTCCGATACGATTTCTTGTCCCTTAATTACTTTATCATTATCTCCTCCAACCATTTTCTTCCCAATGAGGAATGGGTTTGGATGTGAATAACGTACTTCATTTTTATTCCCAACAACGATAAATTCCGCTCCAACTTTCTTTCGGATTTGTTCAACGATCGGCTGAATGATCCCAGATGGATTTTCACTTAAAAATGCTTCACGAACTTCTGGCATATTTGCCACTGTTTGAGAAATAGCTAAAGCCTTTAATCCCTTTTCATGTTTAAGGTTTTTTAGAAACATTTCTTGAGATACTATTTCAAAAACACTACTAATAACTAAAATGAGAACAGAAATAAAGATGATTAACTTATAATGTAAACGCATAAAATTTCTCCTTATATTTTTATAATAATCAAAAAACTCCTTTTGTTAAAGGAGTTTTGTTAGAAAATTAAGCTTCTACATTAATAACTACTTCTTTACCCTTCAATTTAATAATAATTGGAATAAGAATCCAAAGTACTCCAATTATTAAAAATACTAATGAAATAGGATGAGTAAAGAAAATACTATAATCACCATTTGATACAGTTAAAGCTCTTCTTAAATTATTCTCAATCATTGGTCCTAAAACGATACCTAATACTAGTGGTGCGATTGGAAAATCATTTTTAGAAAGGAAATATCCAAAAATACCACATGCTATTAATAGAAGTAAATCATTTACAGATACTTGTACGGCATAAACACCAAATATTGAAATGGCTACAATTAGTGGCAATAAGTATTTCTTTGGCGTTTGAATAATCTTTGCAAATATTTTTACTAAAGGCATGTTTAAGATAATCAGCATTACGTTACCAATAAACATACTAGCAATTAACCCCCATGCAACATCAGGATGTTCTTCGAAAAGAAGTGGTCCCGGTTGTATGTTATACATCATTAAAGCACCCATTAGGATTGCAGTTGTTCCTGAACTTGGAATCCCTAAAGTTAATAAAGGAATCATCGCTCCCCCAGATGCGGCATTGTTTGCTGACTCAGGAGATGCAACTCCAGCAATTGTACCAGTTCCAAACTTTTCTGGCGTTTTACTAACTTTCTTTTCTAAAATATAAGCGAAAAATGAAGCTAAAATAGCACCCGCTCCCGGTAATAAACCGACGAAAAATCCTAAAACAGAGCCCCTCGCAATCGGTGCTACACTTTCTTTTAATTCTTCTTTAGATGGTAATAAATTATTAATCTTTGCCATCTCACCATCTTCAACTTCATTTTCAATAATAGTTTTAAATACTTCACCTAGCGCAAATAATCCTACCGCTACTGTTAAAAATTCTAACCCTTGATATAGCCATGGAATGTCATATGTAAAACGAGAAACGCCTGATACGGAATCAATTCCAATTGTTGCTAGTAGTAGTCCGAAGATCGTCATAATTAATGCTTTTGTTACTGACTTTCCTGCTAGTCCACTTACTGCACATAAACCAAGAAGCATTAATGAAAAATATTCAGCTGGACCGAACTTAATTGCTAATGCCGATAATGGTTTTGCTAATACGATCAGTGCAATAAGAGTAAAAATCCCTGCTACAAATGAACCAATTGCGGCAATTGACAAAGCACTTCCAGCTCTACCTTTTTTAGCCATTTGATAGCCATCTAAAGTCGTCACTACCGATGAAGATTCACCTGGAGTGTTTAATAGAATTGATGTAGTAGAACCACCATACATAGCACCATAATATACACCAGCTAATAATATAATTGCACTGCCCGCTGCTTGCTCAGGTCCTAAAAAACCAGTTACAGAAGCAGTAACAGGTATTAATAAAGCGACCCCACTCATTGGCCCAATACCAGGTAATACCCCTACTGCTGTACCAATTAATACTCCGGCAAAAGCAAACAATAAGTTGTACCATGTAAATGCAGTTTCAAATCCCTGCATTAAATATTGAAAAGTACTCAAGTTAATAACTCTCCCTTCGATTTTCTAAAACCAAATTGACCAAACAGGTAACGTACCTTTTAAAACATCGACGAAAATAAAATAAATAATGAGTGAATAACCTAATGAAATCGAAAGTGATTTGATCCAGTTTCCACGCTCCATTGTTTGAATTGCTACAATTAGGAATAAAAACGAACTAATAATAAAACCGATTTTCTCAAGTAAAAGTGCATAAAGAATAGCTGAAGCAAGGATGATAAAAAATTGCTTATAATTATATTGAACTGCTTCCTTTTCTTGTCCCTTATAAGAAAATGTTTCGTAAAATAACCTACAGCTTAATAAAGAAAGCGCGCAGCCAAGTATAAATGGAAAAACGTTCGGACCAACTACACTTCCATAAGCAGCGGCTGCTATACTCCGACTTTCTATAATAAAAGTAATACCTGTAATAAGAAAAATGATTGCTGCTAATCGATCAAATTTTTTATTCATGTATCTCACCTCTTTATGTTAAGTAATGGAAAAGAAGGAGTGTTTTCCCCCTTCTTTATTTCAACTATTTATTCATTCCTAATGCTTTTAATAAGTCTTGAACCTGTGTTTCTTGTTCTGATAAAAACGAATTAAATTCTTTACCACCTTTATATTCCGTCTGCCAGCCTTGCTTTTCTACTTCTTCTTTCCATTCTTTTGTTTCAACTAATTTTGAAATTGTTTTTTCCCAATATGAGTATGCATCCTTAGACATTTTCTCTGGTCCAAAAACCCCACGCCAAATGATAAACTCAGCATCAACGCCTTGTTCTTTAGCAGTTGGAAACTCAGACAATACATCTCCTTGTAAACGTTCAGGTGATGTTACTGCTAAAACTTTAACTTTACCTGATTTAACAAACTCAAGCGTACTAGAAACATCGGTCGAAATGACATCCGCATTATTACCTAATAATGCTGTAATTGCCTCTGAACCACCATCATAGGAAACATACTTAATTTTCGTAGGATCAATACCGTATTTATAAGCTGGTAGTATTCCGATTAAATGATCCATTGACCCTGGAGCAGATCCCCCAGCTAATGTAATATTCTTCGGATTCTTTTTAATATCTTCTAAAAGTGATTTTAAATCATTATACTTAGAATCAGCCTTAACAACGATTGCACCATAATCCTTTGTTAGCTGAGCTAAAGGCGTACTATTTTTATAGCCATAAGGACTATTTCCCTCTTTTTTCAAGTTGTTAATAATAATAGGAGGTGAGTTTACAAATAATTTTTCATTATTCGCTTTATCCTGTGTAGCATACTCAGCCATGAAAACCGTACCGCCACCGCCTGGTTTATTTTCTACCGTCATAGGTTCTTTAACAAGTTTTGTACCACTTAAAACTTTAGTGAACGATCTTGCTGTTAAATCCCATCCTCCCCCTGCTCCTGATGGTGCTACAACTGAAATTGCCTTATTTGGATAAGATGAGTTACTGCTTCCTGTTGTTACACTACTACTTTTACATGCTGCAAGACTTACAGCGATTAAAGAAGTCATTACAAACAAACTAGTCTTTTTAAATTTCATCTTTAGTTCCTCCCTTTTTTGAAAACGCTTTCTAATACAAGTATTATAATTTAATAATTCTGAAAAAAGTTTTTATGAACGTTAAAGACGTAAAGTCCATTAAAACCATTTTGTTCATAAAAACCACGATAAAGAAGACTCTCCGATTAGCAAGGTTTAGGTGGAAAAAGGGGCGTAGTTGGGAATTTGAACATTGCTTACACATAGTAGGTTTATGAGGAACTTGATTCGCTAGTTTTTGTAATTTACTTCCTCATAACGGGTTCATGAGGAACTTGATTCGCTAATTTTTGAAAGTTACTTCCTCATAACGGGTTTATGAGGAACTTGATACGCTAGTTTTTGTAATTTACTTCCTCATAACGGGTTTATGAGGAACTATTTACGCTAGTTTTTGTAAGTTACTTCCTCATAACGGGTTCATGAGGAACTTGATACGCTGGTTTTTGTAATTTACTTCCTCATAGCGGCATCATGAGGAACTATTTACGCTGGTTTTTGTAATTTACTTCCTCATAACGGGTTCATGAGGTACCATAAACGCTGGTTTTTGTAATTTACTTCCTCATAACGGGTTCATGAGGAACTATAAACGCTAGAACTCGAAATTAACTTACTCATAACGGTTTCATGAGGAACTTGATACGCTGGTTTTTGTAATTTACTTCCTCATAACAGGCTCATGAGGAACCATAAACGCTAGAACTCGAAATTAACTTACTCATAACAAGCTATAATAGAAATTAACCAAGAGACTAAAAAAAACTCATTTCTCGACCAGTCTACAAAAACAAAAAAAGAATACGAGTCTGAAATTATATCAGACTCGTATTCTTTTTTCTTACTTATGAATCCAAACAGCACCAGCTGAATTATCTTTTGCTTCTCCAATTACTTGGAATTTTAAGCCGTAGTTAGGTACTTTTCTTCCTGCATCTGGAATTAAAGTATTTTGGTAACTATTTGAATCATTGAATTCTGTTACACCAGGTAGTCCATCATAGTCAAAGATCCCACGAGATGGCGAATTAATGTAGAATTCAGGTGATTTGTCGTAACTGAAAGCAGCGTCAGCTACTTGGTAACGAGTACTTTGTGATACAGATGGTTTACCATTTAATGTACCAACCATAGCTTCTGGATGAGCATCTACAACACCTAAGAAACCTTCACCAGGGTGAACACCTGTCCAGTTATCTGTGTAGCTATCATCTCCATACCAAACTACTAAACCAGTATTATACTTAACCCCACGAGCATATTCTAATGCTTTATCAGAGCCAGCATAGTTTCTCCACTCTAAGTAGTAGTAGTGATCTTTAAAATCAGTACCATTTGATACAGTTGCTTTGTCTAATGTAAATGCTGGAGTTCCTTCAGCACCATCAGTAAATTTAACTGCACCGTCAATTGTTAATTTTGCTTCGTCGAAAGCAAATCCTTCAGGAGCTAGTCCACCATCAGTTACATATTCAAATTGAACTTTTACGTTTTTGCCTTTGAATGCAGATAAGTCATAAACTTTATCTACCCAAAGTCCTTTAGATGTTTCAAGTCGACCTGCAGTATTTTCATCACCAATCGTATCAATTGTTGCAAGTTTAGCACCAGTTGTTGCATCTAATACATTTACATATACATAATCATAACTATACTCAACTTCATAGTTTGCTTTTACAGCGAAACTAGCATTTGTAGCTGTTGTTAAATTAAATACTGGTGAAGTCATCGTAGTATGGAGGTTATCTCCTTTTGTACTATAGTAATACTTAGCACCAAATTGAGGTTGAATTTTACTTTTTACTTCTTTCTTTGGTAAGTTAACTTTTACTACACCTGGGTTATTAGATTTAGTAACACTTTGGTCAATAAAAGTAGCAATACCTTTTTCGTCAATATCCTTATAATCTACTTCTGTCATATTTGCCCAGTTTCCACCATAAGTTTTTTGGAAGTACTCCTTGTTTTGTGGTGAGAAACTTGTAGGTGTTGTACCAGCGATTGCACCGTTCCAACTACCACCACTCATGATTGACCAAGAAGCAACTGGTTCACCATTTCCAGTGTACCCGGTATCATACTCATCTGGTAATCCTAAATCATGACCGAATTCGTGAGCGAATACACCAACTGCTCCATCTTCTGGCTCAATTGTGTAATCATATGCAGCCATCAATCCGTTCCAATTTGTAGATTTTGATTTTGTTCCTGAGAAAGTAGTTACTCCATTTAAAGTCCAACGATGTGACCAGATCGCATTATCTCCTAATTTACCGCCACCAGCTTCTTGACCAGTTCCAGCATGAAGAACCATTAAGTGATCCACTAATCCGTCAGGCTCATTAATATTTCCATCGCCATCAAGGTCATAAATATCTAGATCATCAAAATCAGCTAAATTAATACCTGAATTAATTGCAGCACGTAGTGATTCTTTAACTAGATCACGAGGACCTTTTGGTGCTAAGTTATCATGTCCACCAGTTGGGCTATCATCGCCATAATCAGCTGCATTACCAGCAACTGTTAACCAGTTTGTAACTGTACCCTTAACAGTATAGCTCCCACCAGATTGCTCTTCATAAAATTGTTTAAATGTTTTTACTTTAGAACCATCGTTTAAAGTAAAATCTTTATCTCCAAAAAGCATATCTTCGTAATGTTTTTTACTAAAATCATCAGTGTACATATACCCAGCTTGTTTATCAATATTGTTATGTTTGAAATCAGCGAATTCAGTTAAAATTACTAATACCTTATCTTCACGAACTCCGCCGTTATAGCTAGCTTGTTTAGCAGAATCAACTTTTACTACACCAGTTGGTTTGCCTTTTTTATAGTTTTCGTGTCCTTTATTTAATTGTGATAAAAGTTGAGCTTTACGTTTTTCTAGTGTTTCTATTTGTTTATCAGCAATTTTTGAATCTGATTGTGCATTAACTTTTTCTTTATATGCACCTTGTTTTTCTTTTATGTATGCTTGTACTTTTTCTTTAGCTACTTCAGCGCTATCAGATTCTTTGATCTCGCCTCTGTCTCTTAAAGCTTTTTCTAATCTTTCTTCATCCACTACGTTTAAATCTAAATAAGGACTTTCTACTAACTGCTTACTTTCAGTAGGAATTGCTGCTTTTGAAGTAACTCCAGTTGAAAAAATGGACATACTTAATGCTGCAGCAAGTGAGACACTCGATAATACCTTCCAGTATGATGGTCTTGCCATAATTCTACACCCCTTTTTCGAATTTTCTAACAATAAGTAAATAGTACAAGCTTGTAGGGGATTGTACAATGAGTAATTATAAATGATTTCTAATAATTCAGTTAATATATTTAATCTAATTTTAATGGGTTTCTAATAATATGAATAGGTAAATATCCCTATTAGTGTGACAAGAAAATACATTTTCTCTTTTTATCAAACAATTTTCGAGGAGTTTATTATGAATTCGACAATTAAGAAAGATTTCTTTTTAAAACCAACTTTACAATTAGCAAAGGAGCTTTTAGGCTGTATATTAGTTCATCGTACTGATGAATTGGAGATTTCTGGAATAATTGTAGAGACCGAGGCATATATGGGCCCAGATGATCGTGCTGCACATAGTTTTCAAAACCGACGTACGAAGCGGACAGAAATTATGTTTCATGAGCCAGGATTCATCTATACTTATCAAATGCACACTCATACTTTAATAAATGTTGTTTGCGGGGAAGTTGGCATACCTAATGCAGTATTAATAAGAGCACTAGAACCTTTGAACGGTATTGAAAAAATGATCGAATTTAGAAAAAATCAGCCGATATCTAATTTAACGAATGGACCAGGTAAGCTTACAAAAGCATTGAATATTACGATGGAATCTTATGGAAAACCGATTTGGCTCCCTCCCGTTTACATCAAAGAAGGAATTAAACCAGAACATATTAGTAGTGGACCTAGAATCGGTATTGAAAATACCGGTGAAGCGAGGGACTATCCATGGAGATTTTGGATTACGGAAAATAAATTTGTTTCAAGATAATAAAAAATACCCAGGCTGTTGACGAATTCTCGCTTTCAAGCAGTCTGGGTCTTCTTAATTTCGGAACCTATTTTTAAATATCATTCATCAGATGAAGAAACTGCATTTTTTATTTGCTCTTCCAATTCCAAACGATATTCTAAAACTTGGTACTTATTCCAACTTAATCGATTCGCCATATAACGAATCACTTCGTCTTTATACTTATTAACTAGACCAATTTGAAAATATAAAAATCCAGTTCTCCTTATAAAAAAGTCGACTGGCTTTACAACCATTTCGTTTTGAATTCCATATTCTAGTTGTAAAAATAATGATAGTGGAAAATTAGAATCATCTTTCAATTCACTAAATGATATATTCATTAAATGTTCTATATTCGATCCATATATTTTACTTAATCTTTTATATTCCGATTCACTTAATCCAATTGCTATACCAGCAGATGAAAATCGTTTTTTAAAATAATTAAAACCTTTTGAGCCCCCAACATCGCCACCGGATATTGGTAAAGTTTTAGTCTGACATACTTTAAATCTATTTTCATTATCTTTTGAAATAAGGTCTACAATTGTCTCCGCCATTTTCCGATAGCCTGTTAACTTTCCCCCAGCTATAGAAATTAAACCAGAAGAAGATTCCCAAATCTCATCCTTTCTTGAGATTTCAGAAGGATCCTTACCTTCTTCAAAAATTAAAGGACGAATGCCAGCCCAACTTGATTCAACGTCAGTATCTTCCAGCTTTATTGTTGGAAACATATACTGAACACAATTTAATATATATTCTCGATCTTCATTACTTACTTTTGGATTAGAGGTATCTCGATTAAAAAATGTATCTGTTGTACCAACATAAGTCTTTCCATCTCTTGGAATTGCAAAGACCATTCGACCGTCCACCGTATCAAAATAGACAGACTGATTTAAAGGAAATTTCTTATGATCAATTACTAAATGAACCCCTTTTGTTAGTCTAAGATTTTTATCACTTTCTAATCGTTCCATTTCCCTAAGCTGGTCAACCCATGGGCCAGTTGCGTTAACAATCCTCTTTGCCCGAATTGTAAAAGGTACTTTCGTTATCAAATCAATTGCTTTGACTCCTACTATTCTATTATTTTCATAGATGAAATCAGTCACTTCTACATAATTGATTGCATGTGCTCCGTGTTCAAATGCTTTTTTTATAACTTCGATTGTAAGGCGAGCATCATCGGTTCGATATTCAACGTAATATCCTCCAGCTTTAAGCCCCTCTCTTTTAACTAATGGCTCCTTTTCTATCGTTTCTTTTCGATTTAACATTTTCTTTCGCTCGTCTTTTTTTACACCCGCTAAGTAGTCATATAATCTAAGGCCAATAGAAGTAGTAAACTTACCAAAAGTTCCACCCTTATATATGGGAAGTAACATCCTTTCAGGTGTAGTCACATGTGGACCATTTTCGTAAACAATTGCACGTTCTTTCCCAACTTCAGCTACCATTTTAAATTCATACTGTTTTAAATATCGTAAACCACCATGAACTAGCTTAGTAGAACGACTAGATGTACCCGATGCAAAATCCTGCATCTCAACTAGGGCCGTACTCATCCCTCTAGTAGTTGCATCAAGTGCAATACCACATCCTGTTATTCCACCACCAATTACTAATAAATCGAACTCTTTTTCAGCTAATGTTTTCTTAATCCTTTTCCTATTTAAACTTGAAAATTGTTCTTCCATTGTAAAACCTCACTTCAACAAATTTTCTAGTTGTCTTAAAAAGCGACACAAAAAGAAATCAATCTAAAATGAAAAAGGACCGCTACAATTACATCTGCATGTAGAAAGGTCCTAGAGTTTCGAATTAAAAAATAATTATGTGGTTTACTTATTTAAATGCTAAAGTGGCATTAACTGCTTTTTTCCAGCCTGAATATAACTCATTACTTAATTCAGTTTTCATTTGTTGTTCAAAGCATCGATCCATTTGCCATTGTCCGGCTATTTCTTCTCGGTTTTTCCAAAATCCAACTGCTAAACCAGCTAAATATGCTGCACCTAAGGCTGTTGTTTCATTTATTAAAGGGCGCTCGACAGGTACATTAAAATAATAGGCCTGTTTTTTCGCGAACAATTGAATCTTAACCGTTCGCTTTCAGTTCCTCACAAATTTCGGCTGTTTGTCTTGATTGCCAAACGATCGCATTATAGATTGGAGCCCCTGTCTGTTTATCCCAAACTACAGTCGTTTCACGTTGGTTAGTAATCCCAATTCCACTAATTTGATCATGACGAATATTTGATTCTGCAAGGCACGTTGCAATGACCGCAAGTACTGAACCCCAAATCTCATTTGCGTTATGCTCTACCCAACCTGGATGTGGAAAATATTGTGTAAACTCTTTTTGAGCTGTATGTACAATCTTACCTTTTTTATCAAACAAAATTGCTCTTGAGCTAGTCGTCCCTTGGTCAAGTGATAAAATATATTTTTCCATCTCAAATGACCTCCTTACTATTATTTTATGTAGGTGTAATTTAAAAATGCGACTTAGTATCTATTTTAAGAGGAATGCTGATTTCCACGCTTTAATCTTAGAAAAGCAGGAACTAGATCAAAGATCAAAGAACTAATAACTGTGAAAGTAGAACGTTGCTTTTTGAATCATTGTTTACTCATATAAGACACAACTAATTATATAAAAAAGCTCCAGAATATTACATTTAATCTTTTAAATACATATTCTATTCGATAATTAATGATTCCTTTCATTCCTCAAGTAATGTATTTGAAATCCTTCATTTATTCTCCCATAAAAAAAACCTACTTAGTTCAGTAGATTTTCTCACTTAAATTCTTTTGTTTTAATTAATTTATTGTAGTTTATCGTTATTTCTTAGGAAATAATGTCGGAAATATACTATATTTTCTTGGGGAAATCACCAAAATACTTTCTTGAGCTACGATAACTTGGCATTTAACTATTTTTTGATGAGGACATAATCGGTAAAGATACTTCAAAACTAGTGCCTTCTCCTTTTTTACTTTGAACTTTGATTTTCCCACCATGTTCTTCAACAATCCATTTTGCAATTGATAATCCAAGTCCAATTCCATTTTTGGATGTACGCGAGACATCTTCTTGGAAGAAACGGTCAAATATTCGAGGAAGGTTTTCTTCTTTTATTCCCACTCCACTATCTATAACCTTAATTAGAAAATTATTTTTCACTTGAATACAGCTAATTTGAATCGTATCATTTTCGTTTGTAAATTTCATTGCATTATCGATTAAAATCACAAGTAATTGGTGAATTCTTTCTTGATCACCAAAATAAAAATACGTATCTTTAATAGACAAAAATATTTCTTTACTTTGAAATGAAATGATTTCAGTGAAGTGTGAAACAACTTCTTCTAACAATTCATTTAAAGAGAATATTTTTTTATTTAATTGTATTTGCCCAGAATCTGATCTAGCTAAGGTTAATAAGCTTGCTACTAGTTTGGATAGACGCCTATTCTCTTTTAACATAATTGAAAAGTCTTGTGCCTTTTCTTCGATTGTTGCGCCTGGCTCTCTAAGCAATAACTCCAAACGTGATTGAATTACGGTTAAAGGAGTTCGTATTTCATGAGAAGCATCTGATACAAACTCTTGTTGTTTTTGCCATGCGTTTGTTATTGGTACGAGTGCACGTCCAGCCAAAATATAACCAGCTACAACTGATAATACACTTCCCAAAACCCAACCAACGATTAATATGATTAATAATGTATCAACTAAATCCTTTTCAGAGTCGATATTACGTAAAATTTGTAAAGTAATTTTCCCTCGATTCGTCTCACCTTGAATTGAGATCGTTCGATAATTCATATCCCCGATTTTATCATTATATAATTCGTTTATTTTTGTAGGATATTTAAGTTCATCTTGTAGAATAATCGCATTCATACCCGGCATGGGATTTACTAATTTTTTATTTTCATCCCACATGATCATTAAAACACGTGGATCTCGATTGGAAATTGGTAAACGATTTGGATTATCACTATTTTGTATGCGATTAATATTCCATAAAAGTGATTGATCAACTTCTTTATATAAACGATTATTTGTATATGAATAAATAATTAAAGAAAGGATTCCAATTATTAAGATAAATACTACTGAATTTATAATCGTTAATCGAATTTTTGTTTTCTTAAACATCTCTTCACCTAGTCATCTTTCATAATATATCCGATTCCTCTGACAGTCTTAATCATACTACCATAATTAAATGGCTCTAGTTTTTTTCGGAGTTGATGTACATATACTTCAACGATCGCAACAGTCGTATCAGAATCAAAACCCCAAATTCTATCAAAAATTTGTTCTTTCATTAAAATCTTGCCTTGGTTTTGAATGAAGTATTCCAGTAGTTCATATTGTTTGATGGTTAAATGAATCGATTCATTATTTATTTCAACAGGATGCTCTTTTCCTTTTAAAATGATTCCTTGATACTTCAATGAACTATCAATTGTTAATTTACCACTTCTTCTAAGTAATGCATAGATTCTTGCTAGTAACTCCGGCCCTTGAAATGGTTTTACTAAATAATCGTCCGCTCCTAAGTTTAATCCTTTAACACGATCTTCAAGTGAATCTTTGGCAGTTAGGAAAAGAACTGGTGTATGTACCCCTACTTTTCTCAAGTCCTTAACAATTTCAAAACCATTTTTCTCAGGCAACATTACATCTAACACAATCACATCATATATGTTTTGCATCGCCATGAAAAAGCCTTCTTCCCCTTCTAACGCCTTATCTACTTTAAAATCATTTGATAATAATACAACGATTGAATTTAAAACTTCTATATGATCTTCTACAACTAAAATTCTCACTTTTTTTGCCTCCATTAGACTAAAAAGAAGCGTTCATCATATAACAACGCTCCCCTTTATTTATTCAAATCGTACTGCTTGAATTGGTCTCATATTTGAAGTTCTACAGGGAATACCCTAAAAAATCACCTAAATTAATAGAGAAAATACAGGTAAATTGAATGCAATAACTTTAATTGAATACAGTTTGTTACACTTATCATACCACCAAATGAGCTAAGTACGAATATTCGATTAAAATTGTAATTGTATCTGTTTCTTGTTCATGTTTACCGATTGTAGCTTGAAGTTTATATAATTCTAATATGTGCGACAACCGTGGTTTTCCTTTAATTGCTGCCTGATGAATCGCTTGGTTGTTGATTGAAAAAAACTCCGCCACCATTTTGTGGGAATCCTCCTCCATTTCGGAAGTTTCTCATCATTTCCGTTCGATTATTATTTTTATAACTTAAATAGCCGATTCCAATTAACGTAAAAATGCCAATTACTAAATTGATAACTAATAAAATAGAAATGACTTTAGGCGAAAACGCACCCATAGTTGAACGATTCTTCAAATTCGTTTTTTGATTTTTTTCTACGAAATTTGATTCCAAATCTTCCATCTTGATTCCACTCCTTAAATTCAATTAATTGAATTATGTAATAGAAACCTTAATTTTTACTTAACACATAATTATTTTTGACTTTTTTAGAATAAAAATCATAAAAAAAACCACCTGTCTAAGATGGTTTTCGATAAATTTTAAGATTAGTTTTTAACTAGATTAGTAATATAACGATTTTGAGGAATTTGTAATCCTAAGTTTCCTCTCAAAGTAGACGATTCATATTCTGTACGATAGATTCCTCGTTCCTGTAATAATGGTATGACTTGTTCCGTAAAATCCTTTAATGCACTTGGAATTGCAGAATAAATCATTAAACCGTCAGCTGCTTCCTGTTCATACCACTCTTGAATTAGATTAGCAATTTTTTCCGGGGTGCCAATAAATGCACTTCTAGGAGTAGCAGCTTGTAATGCTACCTGTCTAAGTGTTAATCCTTTTTCTTTCGCTTCTTTCTTTATTTTATCTGTATTACTCCTAAAACTATTTTTCCCTAAATCACCAATATTTGGGAAAGGTTCATCTAAAGGATATTGAGAAAAGTCATGATGCTCAAAGAAACGACCTAAATAATCCAACGCATTTTCAATACTTGTTAAATTAACAAGATCTAAATATTTTTGCTCTGCTTCCTCTTCGGTTTGACCAACTATTGGAGCAATACCAGGGAAAATAACGATATCATCTTTTGATCTGCCGTATGCTACTGCACGATCCTTTACATCTTTATAAAATTGCTTAGCTTCTTCTATATTATCATGACCAGTAAACACTGCGTCAGCTGCTTTAGCAGCTAATTCCTTACCACTCTCTGAAGATCCAGCTTGAAACACAACTGGTTGACCTTGTTTAGAGCGTCCGATATTAAGAGGACCTTCTACTTGAAAATACTTCCCTTCATAATTTAATCTGTGTAGCTTATTTGGATCAAAAAATACACCTGATTCTTTATCTCGAACAAACGCGTCATCTTCCCAAGAATCCCATAGACCTCTAGTTATTTCTAAGTGCTCTTCTGCAATTTTATATCGATTATCATGTGAAGGGTGACCATTTTTACTATAGTTTTTAGCAGAGCCTTCAAGTGGAGAAGTAACTAAATTCCATCCTGCACGCCCATTACTTATATGATCAATTGACATGAACTGTCTCGCTACAGTATATGGTTCACTATAAGTAGTTGAGAGCGTACCAACTAGGCCTATATTCTTTGTTACTCCTGCTAATGCCGATAAGATGGTAATTGGTTCAAAGCGATTTAAAAAATGTGGTATCGACTTTTCTGTTATATATAATCCATCTGCAATAAAAACTAAATCAAATTTTCCGTTCTCAGCTAATTTCACTTGCTCTTGGTAATAGGAAAAATTTACACTTGCGTCCGTTTGAACCTCTGGATGACGCCAGCCAGACATACTGCCTCCTACTCCATGAACTAGTGCACCAAGCTTTAGTTTTTTTCTTTCTGTCATTTTTTTCCCCTCCATTAATTCGCTAATATTGCCGTATCTTTAATATTAAGTTCGTAGCTCTTAACGAGTATATTTCCATTCATAAACTCATATTGTTTAGCCCGTTTAAACCCTATTTTTTCATATAACTTTATGGCAGATTCCATCATATCTGATGTATGAAGAACAATTCTGTCCGTTCCCCACTCTAATGAAAGATTGCAGCTTGCTTTTATTAATTCTGTCGCAATCCCTAATCCTCTTGCTTTAGGGGAAACACCTATTAAGCGAATAATAGGATAATTAATCTCTAACTCAGGCTTCCCATATGCTTTTTCAGCAGAGTCATAGATAAAACATGCACCTAATAGAACATTATCGACAATCGCAACAAGCTTTGTCTTAGTGTGGCTGTTATCAGTTGCATCAATAATACTATTTTTATAGTTTTCCCATTGTTCTTTTGAAAGAATAGCAGCATATTGTTCATACGCATCGATTAACACTTTTTTTATTTTATCTATTTCATTTGGTTGGGACTCTCTAATAATTAAGCGTTTTGAAGACATAGTTTACCTCCTCTAATTAAACTAAGCTGTATTCATACAAAATACGTTGTATTTGTTTTAAATGAAGATGAACATGTGAAATAAAAGATTTAATTATGTCTTCAACTGTAACGATTGCATTTTGAGGGTTTATTCCGCTCTTCTTCCAATCATCACTTGTTAGTCTTTTAAGCAATTGACTATTGTAATATAAAATAACACGGTATGTTTCTAGTACATCTGCAATATTTCCATCGTTTGCATATTGCCCTGCAATCCATTTATCTTGATCAAAAGCAGGTAATTGAACACTTGATCCAGCTAAAACCTCCCTTAGTCGAAAGTTCACTACAAATGCATGATCTAATAAATGAGTTAGCACTTCTAAAATACTCCACGATCTTTCATTTTTCTTCCAATGCAGTTTCTCTTTTGGAAGATTGAAAGTTTTTTCCGATAGTAAGTCATAAAGTTGCTTAAATTCACTTAATTCAATTGATAAAGTACTCATCTATTTCCTCCTATATTTTGACTACACTTTTTGAAAGTTCATTCAGTATCGTTATAGAAAAATCTGTAAAAAATTTAATACTTAGTGGGATTGCTTTCTCATCAAGATCAAATTTAGGATGATGCCACTCATATTTTCCTGAAGTTCCAAAAAATACGAATAAACCTGGAATATCTTCTAAATAATAGGAAAAATCTTCACTTGCTGCAGATATTGACGGCTCAATTACATGTAAGCTTTGATCAGTTGCTACATCTCTTGCAATTCGTGCTAATTTTTCATCATTAACAACAGGGGGTGGACCAGGTTTCCAAATCGTATGAACATCCGTTCTAAAAGCATCACCAACAGACTTACTAATTTCATTTAATCGATTTTGAATGTTCTGTCTGACTTCCATCTTAAAGGTACGAACTGTCCCACTAAAAACCGCTTTGTCTGCGATCACATTTGATGCTTTCCCACTATGGAATTTTGTTACACTTACAACTGCATTTTCAAGGGGACTAATATTACGGCTCACAATCGATTGAAGGGACGTAATAATATGTGATGCAGTAAGGATTGAATCTAGCCCTGCTTCCGGTACCGCTGCATGGCTAGATTTCCCATTTATTTCAACAGTAAATCCGTCGGCAGCTGCCATTAAAGGACCTGATTTTATCCCAATCGTTCCAACTGTTAAATCAGGTTTATTATGCATACCAATAATCACCTTTGTATCCTTTAATACATTTGTTTTAATAATATCTAATGCACCTTTTCCGATTTCTTCAGCAGGTTGAAATAGAATCTGTACTTTTCCCGGCAGTTCACTTTCAATTTCCTTCAATAAAATGGCTGTACCCAAGATTGCAACTGTATGAAAATCATGTCCACAAGCGTGCATCTTATTTGGATTTTTTGATGAAAAAGGTAATCCTGTTTCCTCCTGAATTGGAAGTGCATCAATGTCCGCCCTAATTGCGATTGTAGGACCTTTTCGATCATCACCGATTTCTGCAACAAGACCAGTTTTTAACGGTAAAGAAAGGATCCGTATGTTATACTCTGTTAAAAGTTGAACAAGTGTGGCTGTTGTTTCATATTCTTCAAACGCTAACTCTGGTATTGCATGTAAACTCCTTCTAATTTGAATTAGCTTTTCAAGTAGCGCATCAGATATCTCAAATTGCATGGTTTTCAACTCCTAAACTGTTAAGTCAAACTGTTATTTCTGTAAAAGCCTCTTTAATTAATTGCAGCGAACGAACTCTTCGTTCAAAATCTGAAATTAATGATGTGAAAATAAATTCATCAATACCGTATTCTTTTTGATATTCAAAAACTCTTTTTTGAAAAGTTTCTTTTGTTCCCTTAAGAACGTCTGCCTCTCGAACTTCTGTAGTATAGGTTTGGCCAGCTTGTTTAGCGTAAATCTCTGCTTGCTCAAGCGTGCCGACATTTACAATTTGCCCATTCCCTAATGTAACTCGCACAGTTTGTAATTGATCTGATAATTTTAGTGCTTCCTCTTCCGTTTCAGTCACAATCGTAGACAA
Source organism: Gottfriedia sp. NPDC057948 (assembly GCF_042887255.1). NCBI lineage: Bacteria > Bacillati > Bacillota > Bacilli > Caryophanales > Bacillaceae > Gottfriedia > Gottfriedia sp. NPDC057948. The sequence continues at coordinate 65,673 of NZ_JBHVPN010000018.1, read as the reverse complement.
GGCTAAAATAAACTTTGGTTTTCGACTACTTTGTTGATTAAAGGAATTATTATAAGCCTCGATCGCTTCCTTTGCTGCCACTGGGTCATTATTTATGAATAATGCAAATGCATATGGATAGCCCTTTTTAGCTGCAAATTTTGCACTTGATACACTTGTTCCTAATAAAAATAGCGGAACTCTAATCTGTGGTAATGGAGAAGCTTGTAAAGAATCAAACGAACTTACTTCTGAAGCTTCCTGATATAAAAAATTTTCTAGTTCATCAATTTTCTCTTCAAGAGATTGAGGTTCTTTCAAGTTTTTTTGGAGCTCTTGGCTAGATTTTGGAAATCCGCCCGGTGCTCTTCCTATGCCAAGTTCTACTCTATTTGGTGACAAATTAGCTAATACATTAAAGTTTTCTGCTACTTTATACGGGCTATAATGCTGTAGCATTACCCCACCTGAACCAACAGCAATTCGTTCAGTTTTAGCAAGAATATGTGAAACAAGTACTTCTGGAGATGATCCAGCAATTCCTTGTGAATTGTGATGCTCTGATACCCAAAATCGGTTAAATCCTAATCTTTCAGCTTCTTTTGCTAGATTTATAGTGTTTATAAGTACTTCATTTGCAGTTTGACCAGGAAAAACAATACTTTGATCTAAGAATCCATATTTAAGTCCCATATTCTTTCCTCCATTTTTTTAAATATAGTACATGTCTTCCTCTGAAAATCGTTTTAAAAACTGAATTGTTCTTTCTTCTTTAGGTGATTGAAAGATAGCCTTGGGATTCCCTTCTTCAACAATTATGCCGCCGTCCATAAACACAACATGATTAGCAACATCCCTAGCAAATGCCATTTCATGTGTGACGATAATCATTGTAATTCCTTCTTTTGCTATTTTTCGTATAATCGCTAGTACTTCACCTACTAATTCAGGGTCTAAAGCAGAGGTTGGTTCGTCGAATAAAATGACCTCTGGATTTAAAGCAAGGGCCCGAGCAATTCCTACTCTTTGTTGCTGTCCGCCGGATAACTGTAGAGGGTAAGAATCTAACTTGTTTCCTAAGCCTACTTTCTCAAGTAATTCAGCGCTTTTTTTGTATGCTGCTTCCTTAGGCCATTTTTTAGCTACTATTAATCCTTCCATTACATTTTCAACTACTGTTTTATTTTTAAATAAATTAAATTGTTGGAATACCATAGCAGTTTTCTGGCGCAATGAAAGAATTTCAGTTTTTGAAGCTTGACTAAAATCTACTTTAAAATCGTCTATTGTAATTTTTCCTTTATTTGGTTTCTCTAAATAATTTATACAACGAAGTAAAGTTGTTTTTCCTGATCCACTAGGACCTAGAATTGCGACGACTTCTCCTTTATTAACTGTTAAATCTATACCTTTTAACACATGATTTTTTCCAAAGGACTTTGTTACATTCGTTAAAGTAATCATTTCACTCCCCCTCGACTAAAGACGCTAAATCTCTTCTCTAATAAACTTGTCATTCTTTCAATAACTAATGTAATTCCCCAGAAAATTAGTGCGGCTGCAATATATGCCTCAAAAAACTTCCAATTTGTAGAAGCAACAATTTGTGCCTTTGCGTTTATATCTACAACAGAAACAATAAATGCCAAAGTTGATCCATGCAGCATTCCAATAAATGTATTTGATAAATTTGGTAAACTTACAGCGAAGGATTGTGGAAATACAATTCTTCTTAGTGCTTGTGTTGTTGTCATACCAACTGAATAAGCAGCTTCAATTTGTCCTCGATCGATATTTGTAATTCCAGCTCTAACCACTTCAGATAAATACGCACCTGCTGTAATAGAAAAGGAAATAATTGCAAAAGCCGTCATAGGAATTGATGATGAATTAAAAGATAAATGATAATGTTTAGCAAGTGAATCTAATAGCATTGAGATTGAATAATAAATAATTAACAAGTGTGTAATCATCGGCGTTCCTCGAATGATCGTAACGTAACTAGATGCTGCCTGACTCAATATTGGAACGTTATAAATACGAACAATAGCCGTAAAAGTTCCTATTACAAATCCAATAAGGACTGACAAAAAAGTTATGAAAAGTGTAGTTGGAATTGCAGGTAGTATTTGTATAAATGCCTCCCAAATAAATGAGAAATCTAGTTTCATAATCTCGTACCTTCTTTCACAACAACGACATCACGATTCATTTTTCCAAATAAGTTACGGATCCTAAAAGTTTTTTCTTTCTTTTCAACACTTGTTCTTTCATATTTTCCAAATCGGTTTTCTAATAAGATAAATCCTTTTTCAAGAAAGACACTTAAAATAAAATAAACGAGAGCAAGGGCAAGATAGGATTCAATAAAATGACGATTTAGTAAACCTAATGTTTGTGATTGCCCTGTTAACTCCATTACCCCAAGAGTAAATGCTAATGATGTATCTTTTAGTGTTCCTATTAATAAGTTTCCTAAAATAGGGATCCATATTGCGAATGCTTGTGGTGCTATGATTCTCTTAAAAGCCTGATATCCGTCCATTCCAACAGAATAAGCTGCTTCAATTTGCCCTCTATCTACAGCACTAACTGATGCACGAATACCTTCTGAAATAAAAGCTGCACTGTGTAATCCGTATGTTAAAATGACAAAATATAAAACATCAATTCTACTAACATCTACTTCTACTAGTTTTAATAGCTCAGGTACGCCATAATAAATTAAAAATAATTGAATTAAAATAGGAGTTCCCCTAAAAAATGAAACATATATTTGCGAGATTCTTTGAAAAATTGGTACCTTATACATTCTAGGTAAGGCTACAAGTAGACCAACACCCAACCCTACTAAAATAGAACTCCCTACAATGATTAACGAAATCTTTATAAAAGGTAGTAATTTAATAAAATATTCAAAGATCAATCCAGCTTTAAAATCAGCACCCATTCTTTCTCACCCTTTTGGTTTTAGCTTTAATTTTCTGTATAATCAGCACCTAACCACTTTTTGCTTAAGTTAGCAAGTGTTCCGTCAGCTTTTATTTTTAATAGTGCTTCGTCAATTGCATCTGCTAATTTTTGATCTTTTGTATCATTTTTTCTAAAGGCAAATAATACATCAGCCTCGGTTAAAGCTGGCCCTACTGCTTTCAATTCGCCTTTTGGATCAATCAAAGATAAGGTAAAATCTGCAGAGACTGTAGCATCTACACGCCCTGACGTAATTTGTTGTACAGTGTCATTTGCTCCACCATTTTGATAAACAATTTTAATTGCGTTATTATGCTCTTTATTATAATTTTCAAGAATTTGTGCTTCTGCACTTGTAGCTGTTGTTAATACCTTTTTGCCTTTTAAGTCATCAATTGATTGAATTGAATTATTACCTTTTGCAACAACGATTTTATTTTTCCAATGCGCATAAGCTTCTTTGTTAAATAAATACTTCTCTTCCCTCTCTGGATTTTTTTCAATTTCGTGTGCAACAAAATCTATTTTCTTAGTTTCTAGACTTAACAATAAGCTTGAAAATTCATATGTTTTTAAATCAAACTTGTATTCTGGTAATCTTTTATCAACTTCTTTTACAAGTTCAACATCAAAACCAGTTAGATTCCCATTTTTATCGATAAAGCACACATTTGGAAATTGTGTACCAGTACCTACAACAATTCTTTGAACTTTTGAACCAGTAGCTGTTGCTGCCTCTTTATCTTTATTTTTTAAAGCAAATGTAATGATTAAAACAACGACTGCCAAGGATACAAGTGTAATCACAAACTTTTTCATTCTCAATTCCTCATTTCTGATAATTTTTTTAAGGTCTTACTGCTTGCCAAATTAATTCTTCTGATAATTCTTCAGTTGCTTTATTTAGTCTTTCTGTTAATTCATTAGATAATAAAAAATGATTTTGATAATCTCTTATTACCCAATCATCAATTGCATAAACACTAGAAACAAAATGATTTCCCCCAAGAACAGAGAGGACTGGTTTTAATGCATAATCTAAACTAAGTAAATGGGCAATTGTACCACCGATGAAGATAGGAAGCACAACTTTATTTTTCAAACCATTCTGGGGAATTAAGTCTAAAAATATTTTTAATAAACCTGAATATGAGGCCTTATAGACAGGTCCAGCAATAACACCCCCGATTGAATTCTCAATTTTATTAAGGGCTTCTTTAATTTCTTCATTATTAAAATCGCTCTTAATTAAAGCTTCCGCTTGTAAATCCCCAATATTTACTTGGCATACTTTAACACCTTCTTTGGTCCATTTTTCTTTTACAAATTGGAGTATGCCATTCAATCTTGAGTTTGGTGACGAACTAGCTGAAATAATGACGATTTCCTTCAATGATTTCCCTCCTCATCTCTTAAAACCAATATTTCTTATTGGTTAACTAGGAATTAATTGTTATAAACTTTATCACTGACAGAATATTTAGTCAACGTAATTTCCAATAGAAGTTTTCTATCGTTTAATTAAATATTTGAATTAGCTCATTAATTTTATTGATCCTTTCAGTACGATCTAGTTGATTGTCAAATGTAGATGCCCCCAATTGTTATATCCTTATAAAAAAAAAGAGTTGGCTATTTCACCAACTCTTTGCTTAAATCAACTATTTCATTCATTAAATCTGTATACTCTCCACGATTGCAGAAAATATTTGTTTGAAGAAAGATTCCCTTTGTTTCTTCAATATGTATTGGAAATAGTATTCCTTCTTTAACTTCTTTTTTGACACTGATACTAGGCAAGAAAGCAATTCCAAATTGTTCTATTAGAAGTTTTTTTGCCATCTCCGAACTATCAGTATGAATCCTAATATTTGGAGGAGCCTCTAGATTTTCAAATAATCGATGAATTCTCAGCCAATCCAAAGAACCACATTCAAAGAAAATAAGATTTTCCTGAGCGATATCTTGAATTGTGATTGATTTTTTTGAAATAAATGGATGATCTTTATAAACATAAAGTGTAATTGGATCATCAAATAATTTAATTGATTGAAAGCTAGGGTGACTAGTTTTCCGAACAAAACCTATATCAATTTCATTATTTAACACTTTATCCATTAATTCATCACTCTTACCTGTAATAACTTTATAATGTAAATCTTCATTACTTACCGAAAGTTTTGGCAAAATTTCTGAAATAACATAATTTGAAACCGAAACAGTACAGCCAATTTTCAATTCATTATTATGGGATTTTTTTTGATTAATGTGCATCTTCCCTTTTTCGTATATATGAACTAATTGTTGAGCATACGGTAAGAAGCGTTTACCCTCTTCTGTAATATTAACTTGTTTACCGGAACGGTGAAAAAACTGACAATTTAATTCTCTTTCTAACGATTGAATTCTAGCTGTAACAGTTGGTTGTGATAGAAAAAGTGATTCTGCAGCTTTGTTAAAGCTACCATAGTGAATTACATGGATAAACGCTTCTATATTTTCAATATTAATTTCTTTCACATCCTTAAAAAACAGTTTAGTTTATTCATTTAATATTCATCTTTATTCAATTCGGAGGATACTATCTTACTATTCATTTTTTAAAATATTATCATTAATAAAGTCTATTAGAATATGTTATTTTTATATTTTAATCATTACATATTCTTTGAAGCTTCATAAAATCCTTTTTTATATACTACATTCTGAACAATTTTAGTTGATGATTCAGTTTTCTTAAATAGAAACTTTGATGTACATAATTATATATAACTATTCAAGATGATTAAAAGAAAACCCAAGTTCTTATATAGAACTAGGGCTAACTAGTAGGAGCAGACTCCCTGTTTTATTAATATAAGTCGATAAATTAGTTTTTAAAATTATTAATAGATAAGCATAATAAGGACAAAAAATAGTGGAACTTTAATTAGTTAATATTAAATAAAAATTTACGATAATTTAACTTTTCGAACTACTTGGATTTTGACGTGTTTAGGTATATCACCTTTAATCGTCACTTCTCCATTGGATAAAGGAATTTTTGCACCCCATCCATTTTTGAATTTTTTAATTTTTACACGAAGTAATCTTATTTCCACCTGACCTAATCCAGATTTGTTTTTCACTTCTAATTCTGGTGTTTTTGCATTACCAATATTATGTAGAAGTAGTTTTACTCTGATTAGAGGTTCTTCATCGCTTTTTACGATTACATATGCGTTTCCTTGTTCATCCTCTTTAAATTGGTCGTAGGTTACTGAAAAACCTTTTGTACTTAAGTAAATTTCTCCATCATCATTTACTTTGTAAACTGGTGAAAACATATGTCTCTTCTCCTTGCCGTATATTCTTAATTATGTAAAATAAAGAAAACTTCGATTGACAAGCCTTTTAGGCGAAGTCAGACGTAGTGCAATTGCCTACTCCGCTCGCGTACTCATCATCATAGTGAAATAAAAAATTGACGATGAAATAATTGGGATTATTTTTACGTCAATTCTAATATTAGTATGGCTTAACTATTAAAAAATGTTCTTTCCAATATTTAATATGTTTTAAATATTAATCTTAGTACATCAGACACATTATTCTAGTTTATTAAAAATTATTATAAAATGCAATTTTAAAACTCTGAAGTTAATAGCTAATTTTTGGAAATTTTCGTTTAAATTAAAGCCATTATTTTACATTAAAACTTAGTTCTAAAACATAGAATTTAATGAATAAATATGCTATTGTTCTAATGAATTATTTAAAAATTTAAAATCAAATATTCTATTTTGAATTTTGTTTAAAATTAGGAAATTAATAAAAAGGAAGAAGGAACGTCAGTTGATTTACAGTAAACAAGATGTGCTACACAATGAATCCCAGAGCATTAAAAATGGAGCTGCATCTACAATCGCAATCAGTTTATCAAATAACTATTTTATATTGTTTGCTATTGCAATTTTAGGTGCTACCAATTATCAAGTTGGTTTAATTTCTTCCTTACCTTCAATCGTCGGAATGGCCGCGATGCTCCCAGCTGCTTTTATGGTTAATAAGCTAGAAGAAAAAAGAAAATTCACTGCCTACTCCATTTTCTTTACACGTTTTTTTCTATTAATAATGGTTTTTCTTCCATTTGTTAAATCAGAGCATATCGCATGGTTTTTTGTTATTTTAATTGCATTAATGAATTTTCCAGGTACATTTCTAAATTTAAGCTGGCAAGCATTTATTGGTGATTTAATTCCAGCAGATCGTCGAAACACATTTTTTGGCAACCGAAATAGAATATTAACCTTTACAGGAATGATTGTAACGCTTGTAGCAGGAATATGTATGAAATCCATCAGCCCAAAAAGTGCCCTTCCATATCAATTACTTTTTTTATTCGCGTTTATATTCGGAATGATTGAGTTCTTTTATATATTGAAACATAAAGAGGAGAAGCAAAAAATTGAAATTTCAAATCATTATTCTCCTTTTTCAAAACATCTTTTTCAGTATAAACCCTATATCTCATTTTTAGTTTGTGCGCTATTTTTTAACTTCGCATGGCAAATGGCATGGTCTTTATTTTCGATCTATCAAATAAGATTTGCTCATGCAACTGCTTTCTGGATTAGTTTATTTACTGTAAGCAACCAACTATCGCAAATCGTTAGTTTTCGTTGGTGGGCAAAGATGGCTAATCGTTATAGTAATACTCAATTATTAATTTGGATTTCAATCGGAATGGCATCTGCACCTATTTTAAATATTTTATCAACAAATTATGTATACCTATTTATCGTAAACTTTACATCAGGATTTTTTGTATCTGGTACAGTTTTAATACTTTTTAATAGCTTACTAGAAGCTACAGAAGAAGAACATCGCACTTCCTATATTGCCAATTATAATTTCTTACTTTCAATCGTTGCCTTCATCGCTCCACAATTTGGTGTTTTTTTACTTGAATCATTCAGTATGAATATTGCCATGATTATTTCAACGATATTCAGAGGATTGGCGGGAGTATTCTTTGGCGTGATGGCCTATAAAATGGCACATTCAAAACAATTAGATTATAAGCAAAATAAAATATCTCTGTAGATAAATCTAAAGGAGTACAAACTATTGAACTCCTTTTAGAATTTTAGATGATAGAACGGTTTTATATTATTAACAAATTTTAGTAATTGTTTATTCAAAAGTAGATAAAAATAGATAAGAGCTAATTTTTAGAAAAACAAGTTCAAACGATTATTTAAAACGTTGATGTTTGATTTTAATTGACCTTAAACTGATTAATAAAGAACTGTTAGGTTACTCTAAGTAAAGGCTATTTTATTAGGATTTATTGCATACTTTTTTTGATGAATAAGTTGATTGGAACGAAGGGGTGCTCGTACAATATGGACAAGTTCCACATGCTACAGTAAATGGAATTACAACTCGGTCCCCTTTTTTTAGATTAGTAACACCCGGGCCAATTTCTTCGCTATTCCCATTGGCTCATGACCAATAATATAGCCTTCTTTTATTGGAAAATTGCCTTGATAAAGATGTAGGTCAGATCCACAAATTGCTGTTGAAGTAATTTTAATAATGACATCTTCTTTATCCTGAATTTTTGGGTCATCTACTTAAATGTTTTTACATTATAATGCCCTTGATAAGTAACCGCCCGCATAGTCCCCTTCTAATTTAGGTCATTTTTATATCGTTACCTTAAGGAGTATAAATATGTAATTATTACTAAAAAAGTAAAACAAAAAAGTGCCCCTTTACAGACTCAAATTAAACATCTTACTCAATGCCCTTTTTATAGGCAACAGAATGACTATAAAATCATACTTTAATTAATATGATATTTATTTAATTGACCTTATTAGATGTTACTGATTTTTTTTAGTAAAATTAGCTATTCTTGAAGATTCAAATCCAAATGAATTTGTTACTATTAAAATTAGTACGATTTAGGAAAGGATATTGATATGACTATAGATTATCGTTTTTATGAGAGTCCAACAGATCTTGATTTGCAGTTTGATTTTTGGAATAAGATGACCGAATCTCTACCATATGCTTGGAAAGCAACTTTATCTCCAAAATTATTTGAACAACAATCTGAATTTAATGAAAAATCTAGATGCTTTGCTTTTAACGGAGATCAGCTTGTAGGATATATGAGTTTTTCTGGTAAAGGAGAGTTTGTTTCATTAGGTTATCCATGGGTATTACCTGAATATGAGGATACAGTCCGGGATGAATTGTTTGAAAGAGTTTATCAATTTGCTGTTAGCGAGGAATACGGTGGAAAACTATTTGCACAGCGATTTAGAGGACAGTGGTCAAAACAAATAGACTATTTCTTATCAAAAGGCTTCAACATTACCAATCGTACACAAATAGTTGGTGCGTATTATCCACTTCTTATAAAAACAATTCAAAGTATTCCTGGATTTTCGTATGAGATAAAGGATCAATTTCAATTTAATGTTTGGAAAGATTTAAAAATGAAGCAACAAATTCTTACGAACGAACAAGTTGCCATGATGAGTGAGTATTATAGCTCAATTGAATTTGATTATGCAGTTGAATGTAAGAAAGAAAATCAAGTCATTGCCTATTTTGGTATGACAATACGACCAGATACTGGGTATTCAGAAATATTAGCTGTTGCTTATACTGACGCAGCTATACCTTATTTTTATGATATAATGTCGATCATCCATAATGAAAACATCAATCGAAAAGTTACAGCAGTTACAATCACTAAATCACAAATTCCTAAAAGTGTATTACAAGAAAAACTTGGCTTTACTCCATTAACTGAAGATGTAATGATGCACAAGCGACAGGGATAAGTGAAAAAAGGAGAGATTCCAAAAATTGGAATCTCTTTTTTAGTTTACCATAAAGTCAAAAGTTCCACTTTCAACTCCATTGATTAGAATTGTGATGCTATGTTGGCCTGGGTAGTGTTTTCTTGTTGATAAGTTTTTGAATGAGTGTGTTTTGTTGTATGATAATGTTTTGTCATTTTCAATTGTGTTTTCGGATATTTTAAAGATTTTTCTTGTACGGTTACCTTTTGACTTTACATAATCAATTGCGAATTCGATTCTAAGTTTTGTAGTAGTCGGTTCGTTACTATGAATTGTAAATGAAAAGTTTAAGTCACCACCAATTTCGATTTTGTCTGATTGTAATTGGAATTTGTCTATATGGATTGCTTTTGTCGTTTGAAATCCAAATATCGTTAAAGCTTCTATATTCCCTTTTTTTAATAATGTTCTACATGCATGCTTTATAATCCAATTCGTATGTGGATTTTTACCGTACCATTCTTTCGCAATTTTTAATACTAGAGTTGGGTGGTCTTTCGAAATATCGTTTAAATTATTTGCTACACTTTTGCGAACATATAATGACTCGTCTTCCTTTAAGTTTTCTAGAATAGGAAGAATTGGAGTTGGGTCTTTTTTTAGATTTTTTAGAACCATCCCCCAAGGTAATTTTGGACGGCATCCTTCACTTGCAAGTCTTCTTACATGTTCATCTGGATGAGTAGACCATTTCAGCATTTGTGTCATCATTCGTTCTTGGTCTTGAACAATGAACGGTCTAACAGCAAATTCTGATGTTGAGTGCTTTGTGAATAATTCTAGGGCTTCTATTGATTTTTCCCAATGATCTAAGCCGTACACTTCAACAAAATCAGGAAAAAAAATACTACTTAATTGGCCTTTTGGAAATTTCTCTAATATACTACTTAAAATCTCTATTGATTTTTCATATTTGTTTGGAAGTGTCTCTCCCAAACAAATCGTAATATGTCTCATTCTTTCCTTTAATGTTTTTGCTTCCCAGCTCTCATTGAAAACCTTATCCATAAATGTTTCTCGATTAAAAACTGTATAAACGGTATTAATTTCATTTGCAATTTTTGAAATTAAATCGTGGTTATATAAATCTTTTAAAGCTTCTGCCATATTAAATCTCCATATTTTTATTTCAATCGATTCATTAAACGATCTCACCTAGTAATGTGATTGGTTGTAAGATTTGCCTTTTTAATCCTTCAATCGCATCCTTTTTAATAATTGCTAGAGCACATGTCGCGGGACCTGCCGATTTATGTAATGGGATACTAGATTGATTAACTAATTTTATATCGATAGTATGTGTTTCCATCAACTGATTCAATTCATATTGAACGCCTTTTGAACCGATCGGTAATAGATCTGAGACTTCTTCGCAATTTGTTAATTGCTTTAATGTATTAAAGTTAATGATTTCTTTTTTATTTTCATTTAAATCCTCTAATACTTCATTTCCTACTTTTGGATAACCAATTAATATTACACGATCCCCTGAAATGACTTCTTTTCTATTAAACGGATTATAAATTTCTCCCATTAAAGTAATTCCTAAACCTGTTTGTTTTGTTGGAATATTTTCTTCTGTACTTCCTGTAATATTTATTTCTAAGTTGTCTTCATAAAAATTAGCTTCATTATATTCTTTAATCGCTTTTTCAATCCCGTTTATTATTCGCTTACCTCTTCCGTTCATTTCTACACATAAAGTATTAATTAAAACAGTGGGCTTAGCACGAAATGCTAATGTTTCGACTAAACATAATTTCGCTGTTAAATAACCTACAATGTCTTCATCAACTTTAATGAGATCAAGCTCACTCATCCCTATTCCACCGCAGCTATCACAAGCAATAGTAAAATAACGACTCCCATCTATATGCATTAAAGTTAAATCTCTATATTTTGAAATTTGCACGTTTCATCACCTTTTGAAGTATAAATGCTAAAACAATATTTGCCGCTGAAGCTAAAGTCAAAGGCACAACCATTAAGATAAAAAAACTACTAATAGTCTTTACTGTAAACGAGTGATTCAAATAAGCAATTAATAGACCACTTAACAAAGTTGCAACTGGACCATTTAAGATAATTGCCACGATCATTGCGATGTATTGATTCATTTTTTTAAATAATACGCCAAACATCCAAACAATCACAAGCATTTGTATTGCGATAAATAGATGCACTGGTACTGTAAATGGAAAACCTGAAGTAATTGCTGTAAGAAGATGACCTAGTGCCCCTACAATCCCGCCTGCAATCGGTGAAATCAACATAGCAGCCAGAAAGGCCGGCAATGAATCGAATGCGATAGAATAAACTATTTTTATATTAGACAGTACTGCACTTAATGCGATAAATAATGAAAGTAAAACAATTCTTTTTGTGTTCATGTTTCTCCATCCTCTTAATTTAGTTGAATGATATTTTTCAAAAATCCAAAACCGTCATTATACTCAATTTCAATAATACATCCATTACTCGTATAAAATTTCCAGAAATGACTTAAATCTAAATGAAGTAAATTTAAGAGTAGTACCTTCATAATCCCACCATGTGATACGACTATTACATCTTCATTTTTTGATCTAATATCATGACAAAATGTATTAACTCTTTCTGCACACTGCTTTAAGCTTTCCCCATTCGGAATTTGAAAATGAATCAAATCTTCATTCCACTTTTCTACAACTTCAGGCACTTCATTTAAAAGATCAGTATATGTTTTCCCTTCAAATAGCCCAAAATTTGTCTCTTGTAACCGATGATCAACGATTTTCGATTCTCCTATTAAACCTTCAATCGCATCACTTAATAAAGTGCATCTACGAAGTGGACTAGAATACAAAGTAAAGTGTGAAGTAGGCTCAATCATTTTCGTAAACTGGGTGATCACACCACCTATTTGACTTAAGCCTTTTTCTGTTAAATCAAAATCAGTCATTCCTGCATAAACCTTTTGTCTATTTCCAATGCTTTCTGTGTGTCTAATTAAAAATATTCTCATACTAATCTCTCACCTATAACAGCAAAAATTAAAAAGCATAATTGGGAAACTTCAATTGTAAATCCAATTACATCCCCTGTAATTCCATCAAGTTTTTGATTGATTCTTTTCGTTATAAAAGTAATAAAAATAAACGTGATACATACCGCAAAAATAATGGCTATTTCATTGAGTAATACACTACTTACACAAATGAGTAACACATATGTAATTAGAACAAATAATGAATTAGATTTTTTGGCTTCGATTATAAATTGACTTCCAAATCCTTCATTTCTAGCATAAGTACTAATTCTGCATGTAAATAAGGCAATGCATCTTCCAATAATCGGAAATAAAAACATAACAAATGTTGTACTCTTTGATAAAAATAACCAATCTCCTAAAAATAAAACAATTAAGGAAATGACCCCAAATGCGCCAATGCGACTATCTTTCATAATTTCTAGTATTCTTTCTTTTGAACGATAACTAAAAATTCCATCTGACGTGTCAGCTACTCCATCAAAATGTAATCCACCTGTTAAGAATAAATAGACTAATAGAATAAGAAATGCACCTGCTTCTTTGTCCAAAACTAACGAGATTCCAGTATTCAAACTAACTAGTATTAAACCAAATAACACACCTACTAATGGAACCAATCTAATTCCTTTTCCTAGTTCGGCTTCAATAAAATCGTAATTTTTAACCGGGATGGTTGAAAAAAAACTAAGGATCATTTTAAATCGATTCATATTGGTACTCCTACTTTATTCTGAATGGTATACCAGCTGTAACGAGTATAACTTCTTCTGCTCTTGAAGCTATTTTTTGATTTATACGCCCAGCTATATCTCTAAAAATCCTTCCTAATCGATAAGATGGAACAAGTCCATAACCTACCTCATTCGATACAATTATGAATGTTTTACCGTGTTGATCACAAACGTTTATCAACTCGTTCACTTCATTTTCTATATCTACTTCTAGTTTATTTATTTGTTCATTATTCATCGTCTCAAAATCAATATCAGTATAATGATCAAACATTAAATTTGTAATCATAACCGTCATGCAATCTAAAATGACATATTTGGATTGTATAAATTCCTCATTCATTTTTAATTGATTAAATTGTTTATATCGCTCAACAGTATGCCAATCAATCGGACGATCTTCTTGATGTCTTTTAATTCTTTCATTTATATCTCCGTCAAATGGTATTGCAGTAGCAATATAGACTACTTCATTTGTGTTTGTTTGTAGCTCCTTTATTCGTCTTTCGGCATATGAGCTCTTCCCACTTCGAGCACCACCAATTACTAGAATCAATTTCTTCACCTCTTCTCCAAAAAATAGGGATTATTTTCTTTTAACCTAGCTCTCCAATTACAAATAATCCTACTAACAATATTATCATTATTAAAACTGACCCAAGTATTTTCTTTAAACTTGGTCTTGGTCCGTCTTTTAATACCCTTATACCCATTGGTAAAAGTACTATACAAAGAGCCGATGTAGCCACAATTGAAAATGGGGTTGTACCTTTTAAGACACCAAGTGGCAGCGAACTCATAAGTCCTAACATTATAGAGCGAATGAACCCCAGTACTCTAGCTCGATATGAACCAATGGCTAAAATAATCCAACCAAACATAATTAATGGGGATAGGCTATGGAATATATGAAACGCTCCGTAAGATTGCGCCATTACTTTTGTTGTAGAATCAACACCTTGAATTCGTACAAGCTGAAAAGCTAGATGATCAACTCCTGCATGAAAAGTACGAGCAAAAAGACCAAATATTGCAAAACTCCCTCCCCATAATGCCCAATTTGGTTTCTTTATACTGATTAATTTACAAAGTGAAATAACTGCTGGCCACAATAAGACGTTCCCAGCAACAAAGAAACTATATGATAAAAATAGTAAAGTTGGGTGCGCCTTATATGCTTCAAGCTGATCTGGGAAGAAGAAATGAAATCTACTTCTTAAAATGACACCTGTAAGCATAAAAATTGGACCTAAAATTAAGGAGATCCCACCTAACCATCGCCCTGGAAACCAATTATCTTTTACTCCTTCAGTCATTGCTTTTCTCCTTTTTATTCAGTTCATTTCTATCATAATTCATTTTCAATAAAAATGAGCATAAAAAAGAAGGTCTCTTTGATAAAATTTAACCTTCCTTTTTCGCTCTTCTTTTTTCAAAACAACTTTTATCTTTTATATGCTTTACTTCCTATAATACGCACATTTACTTTTATATCTTTTATTGAATTTGTATCGATATCATTCAGGGTCTTTATATCCCATTCTTTTCGATTAAATCGATAAGGCTTTTCTGAAATATTGAGAAGATCGGCATGAAGCACTTCTCCTTTTTTTACTGTCTTTAAAATTTCATTTTTCATTTTACTACTGATTTTAGAAGCAATTTTCTTTTTACTATAAAGATTCTCATTTTGTACGATGACTACATTAGTTTTTACTTTAATAATATACTTTGGCTTCTTACCACCTTTTACGACTTTAATTGAACTCTTTGAGCTCCTAACGACTAAATTCAATTTATCTTTTTCAAGTGAAAGTGGTAAACTGTAATTTTCTTGATCCATATAATCTAGTGCTTTTAATTCCTTTAAATTCACATGCCCTTTAAACTTTTTCTGTGATATTGCGTAGGCACCATTAATATAAGCTACTTTGTCTAATTCTTTTTCTTCAAATTTCTTATCTTCAATACCTAATGAAGGGATCAATAATGTTCCAACAGGTTCAGTATATCTTGATATATATTGATGAAATTTCAAGCTTAAAAAAATTAAGCCCCCTCTACTTTTCTCATCTGGATTCGTTACTACCGTATATAAAAAAGGTAAATTAAAGAAGCTTTGACTCCTTAAGATATCTTTAATATCCTGATCGGTACCATAAATCCACATTGTGTATCTTAATTGTGGTCTTCCGCTAATAAAGGAATTAACGTCCTTCAATTTTTTTTCAATAACCGATTTACTTAAAATGACACTATTTACATGACCATAATACAAAGGTATTGGTGAATGTGATTCCAATTTAGTTAATGCTGACTGTATACTTTTACCTTTTGCTTGACCAATTAATGGAGGAGCTGGTACTTGTAATGCCCCACTTTCTTGCTTAGCAATATTCGAAAAATTGAGTGCTTGAATCGTGACAACATACTGATTATCCTTAAAATCAATACCAAAACTTGTAACTAATGTTTGATCAATAATTGTGCGAGTTCCCCAACAACCTGTTAAAATGAGTAATTGAAAAATCACCAATATACTGATAAGTAATTTTTTCATCTTATTTCTCACTCCTTCTGACGGTCTTCATCAACTGGATGGAGTGATAGATTTCGTTTGACTTTAAACTTTTGAGGTAACTTAATAATTACATTTAAGAAATCAGACTTACTTGGAACAGATAGGATGGAAATATACGGTTGACCAAAGCTTTCTAACGAAACAATCAACGTTATAACTAGAAAAAAGCCAGTAAAAAAGCCAATTAACCCTAGAGCAGCCGATAAAAATAAAATAAAAAATCTGAGGATTACAATGTTACCTGAGATGTTTTGGTTAATTAATGTATAGCCTGAAATAACCGTTAATGCTACTACAACAAGCATTGCAGGTGAAGTTAGTCCTGCGCGGATTGCGGCATCGCCAATAAATAGTCCCCCTAAAACAGCTACAGTTTGACCTACTGCTTTCGGTAAACGAATCCCCGCTTCTTTAAATAATTCAAAAAAAACTAACATTAAACAAGCCTCTAGCGGTGCTGAAAATGGCAAACCGTTTCTCGACATACCAATCGTCGCAAGGAATGGATAAGGTATTTGATCTATATGATAAGTAACCATTGCAATATAAAACCCTGGTAGGAATATTGTTGTAATGATTGCCATAATTCTGAGATACCTAACTATATTTACGTAATAAAAACTTGCATGTATATCCTCTGGTGAATATACGAGTTGATTTAAATTTGTCGGACCTATTAAACAAGTAGGATTCCCATCAACAATGACTGCAAATCTACCTTGATTGATTGATTGTACGACGAAATCTGGTCTACCAATATTATCTAAAAGCGGGAAGATCGAGAAGGGTTCATCATATAAAGCTTCCTCAATTTCATAGCTACTTATAATCACATCTTTTTTAATATTACCTAAGCGTTGTTTAACATCTGCAAGAATTGCAGGATTAATAATATCTTCCATATAAACTAATAAAACTTTCGTTCGACTACGTTCACCGATTGTAAATTCGACACTTTTTAATGTTGAAGTCTTCAGTCTTTGTCTAATTAATGCCATATTTATTGAAATACTTTCTACAAATCCGTCTCTTGGACCGCGAATTGAATTTTCTAAATTTGATTCTTCTGGACTTCGTTGTGGAGGATTTGAAACAGGAATGAAGAAAACATCATTTAAATAAGAACTAAATATGACTAAATCTCCTGAAAATAAGTTTTCTTCAACTTCCTTTTTAATAGAAGATACATCTTTTAATCTCTTTGCTTCGACTATATTTCTTAATAACTCAAAATCAAATTTTTCTTCTTTATGGACTACGTTAAATATGTCATTAATAATTTGATTGCTAAATTGAACATCTATTAAGTTTGGACAAAACATAATGATGACAAAATGTGAGTCTTCTCCTTCTTTATACGATTTCGTTCTAAAATCAATATCCGAAGAGTGATTAAAAGACTCCATAAATTCTAATAGATTTAGGCTTTCTAAAGATGTCGATTCTTTTCTCATGTTGAATCACCTTTTAATTTTGAAATAACTAAAAATAACAACATCATACATATTAAAAAAATTAAATTGATAGGAAAGTAGTAGTATTGTAAAAAGTTATAAAAGGATGATGCGTTCCAGGGAATCATTACCGCTACTAATAAAAAAAGGGACAATAATGGTAAACTCCATTTTTTCCGTCCACTATAGTTGATGATATAATTTGCAATGAACAAATTTATACTAATCCGAATAAAAGCACCAGCTAACCACTGATAAATTGATAAAAAATCCAATCTTGTAATATTTTCACCTAAGGTTAAAAGCTTCCATTGTTCATAAACTGGATTTCTCATTTTTTCTGCCTCAAGTGGTCCAAATTCCATAATCGCTCCAGTTAATGGTCCTAAAATTAACATTAATAATATAAAACTTACAATCATTAGCCCTTTTACTTTTATTTTATCTTTCAGATAGGAGATTAAAAATAAAATAAAAATGATTTCAAAAAAACCTGAACAAGTATAAATAAAACCATGAAAGAAATCTTGGTATCCTCTTTCGAATATAGGAAATAGTAGGCCGTAATCTTTGTTCTTTTCATTTCCAATACCAACCAAGAAACCAAATAAAACAACAGGCGGTAAAATTAAAAATGCTGCCGTACTAATTGTACGAAGCCCTTTACATGATGCATAAAAACAAATCAGTGCAATTAATAAAACTACGACAATATCTGGAATATCTTGTGTATAGTTTATATTTGCCCAAATAAGTGTAAAACGAAAAGTAACAAAAGCTGAAAATAAAAAGTAAGCTACAAAAATGCCTGATAATATATAAGCTAATGGTTTATACAATACTTTAAACATTACAGACAAAATATCTTCATTATTAAACTTCTTATACAAATAAAAAACTAAAGCTGTCCAACTTATAAAAGGGAGAATACTAGCCATAACCGTAATCCAAGAATCTCGATGAGTTGATGTCAAAACACTAGGAACGATAAACACGTGCAACATAAATCCAGTAGACATAATAAGCAAGATATAAATATGAGTTGAATAAATAAACTTTTTATTCATAAAAAGTCTCCCTACAAATCCTTTATTCCTTTAAATTAACCTGAAACGAATTTTATTATGTATAAATTTACCAATTAACTAAAATAAAAAGCCTTCTCCCAAAAAATAATCGGGAGAAGGCTGCTTTTATTATTTGTTTAATCCTAACTCTGTTAAGATACTATCTAATGTAGCACCTTTATAAGTAGTTTTTGGTTTTGGTGCTTCATCAACAGTAGGATTTTGTAATCCAAAGTTTCGAACAACAAAGTCCATATCCTTTTTATCTACTACTTTATCAAAGTTAAAGTCTGCTGTAGCTTTATTTGTACCCCAATAAGTTTGTACAGCTAATGCATCTAACACATCAATTACATCATCTTTATTAACGTCACCAGCTGCAGCTGTTAATAAACTCAAGTTATATCTTTTTCCTAGTTCTTCGCCACGTACTTTGTCTGATAAAAGTACTTGTTTATTCATTGTAAAATGCCCAGGTACATCAACTTTATAAGTATAAGGTTTTGTATCTGCTTTCAGTCCTTCAGCACTAAATTGTCCGCTTTTGTTGATCGAAGGTTGCACAATTGTTTTTCCATCATAAGAAGTAACGGTTACTTTTGCTCCAATTGCACTTTGATCAAGCGCATAATTTGTGTTACCTGTTGCCGGATCTGTTGTTCCTTCTAAGCGTAATGCACCATCAATTTTTGAATAAGTGTTCTTAATTTTATAAGATTCCATGTACGCATAAACATCATTTGTCACAACATTTGATTGGTCGATTGTAGACGCAGTCATTGTATACCAGTCATTTGGAGTTGATCTTGTATATTTCTCTGCTGTTTTCATATCGAAATTAAATAATTGTAAGTCTTCCGGTAAAGCTTTTGTTCCATTATAAGTAAACGTAAATGTATAAAGCTGACTTAATCCAGAAGGTACTGAAGTAACTGAAACTTGTGCATCACCATATTGTTTTACTGCATCATTTACAGTGACATTTTGAATTGTTGCTAGATTTGGATCAACCTTGAAATTAATTTTAGTTGTTTTTAAGTTTTTAATATTATTTGAACGAACACTGTAATTTACAGTATCACCTGTTGTTACTGTTTGTTTATTTGCTTTTAAGTAGTAGTAAGGGAAATTTTGATCCACGAATACTAGTCTTAACATATTTGTTGCATTTCCAGTAAAGTTTCTTGCTGCATCCATACCATAGAATGAAACTTGTAATGGTGTAGAACGCTTCTTCACTAAAATTTGGTCAGTATAGTTTCCGTTCTTATCTGTTTTAATTGGTTTAGCCGGGAACGGACTGTCGTGAAACGATACAACTGCATTATTTGACTGATCTACTGGGAAACCTAAGCGGCTTGCTTCAGCAGTTTCAGGATCATTTAGATTAATGTTAAAGTCATATAAGAATTCCCCGTTTGAATCAAATTGGCTATCTTTGTATTCAATTACTTTTTGATCTAATGTGTCAAAGCTAGAAGTCATAGTAGGTGCTGCAACATCGTAAATAAAATCAGTGGTTTTTACGAATGTTTTACCTTGTTCATTCGTACCAACTAATTTTAATTTATAGTTTCCTGCTTTTGCTACTACTGGATCATAACTAATTGGATTTTTGGCATCACCAGTAAATGGATAGTAAATTGAACTAAATCCTCTTCCAATAAAGTAATCTTGATTTTCATTCATTGTAATAGGTGTGAAAGAACCAACTAAACCAAGATCCTCACCTGTTTTAGCATCTTGTAGTAATACATCTAATGTTTTCATATGTGATTTCAATGAAAGATCAAATGATAAGAACGGAAATGAATTTGCTGGCCAGCTCGTATCATTACCAAACATTGGATTATCAATTTTAAAATAATCAATGCCTTCATCGACTACACGCCCACCAAATGGGATTTGATATGTTTCTGATGGATCCTGAGTATTTGTAAATGTAATAAATCCTTCATAAGTTCCTTTTTCTGCTGTTTTTGGAATATTTAAGTTAAACTTAACATTCTTTTGGCTAATTCCATTTAATTTTACAGAAGTAGGACCAGTTAAAGTTACATTGTTCCCAGTTGAATCTTTTGATCCTCTTAATCCAGTTTGGAATTTCACATTAACATTAAATGTTTTTGCTTTTTCGCTACGATTTTTTAATGTAATATTACGAGAATCTGCAATATCTTGATCATTGGAACCAAAAGATCCGAAGCTAATGCCACCTGTTAATTCTTTAATTGATTTTTCTTTACCATTAATATAAGTTGGCGTTTGGTCTACTACTTCTAATTCTACATTGGAATGAATCGCTTCATATGCGTCAACACGTCCACTACCTGCTTCAAATACACTATAAGCTTTTGATAACGGATCCGCTGTATTCATAAGAATTGATTTAATATCTTCTGGTTGTAATTCTTTATTTGATTGAAGTAATAATGCCGACACACCTGCTACATAAGGTGTTGCCATTGATGTTCCTGATAAGCGCTCATACGCATATTTATAATCTTCAGGTTTCGATCCATCACCAGTTTTATTATTTACATAAAATGGTACAGTTGAAAGGATCGCCACACCAGGAGCCGTCACTTCCGGTTTAATATCATAATTTACTCGAGATGGACCTCTTGAACTAAAACCAGCTAATTCGTCTGATGCTGTTTGCACCTTTTTAAAGTCTCCAAATGTGAAGTTTGATGCACCAGTTTTAATTGCAGCTGCAATTTCTATACCCTCCTTATTAGATATAGAGAATGCTGGAATTGCATCAACTGATTCACCAAGGAAAGATTGGATTGCACCTTCAGCTTGATTTGTTTCGTCGTTGTACATTAAAACGCCAACTGCACCTTTTGCTTTTGCATTTTTAATTTTATCGATTAATGCAATCGTTCCACGTTTGATGAAAGCAATTTTCCCATTTACATCTTTACCATTAAAATCTGCAGGATTACCTAAACCAACATCAACTAACTGATATGTTTTTCCCTTTAAAGTTGTTAAGTCATCAGAATAATTTCGAGCTAATTGTCTAACTGAATAGTTTTTACCATTATTAATTCCAGCATATTGATAAACATCTAATGCGATTGACGATGCACCAACTGTTAATGCTAATGCTGCAGCACCAGGAGAACCAAGCGTATACATTTTATCACCGCTATTTCCTGCTGCAACAACTGTCGTTACACCACTTAACACAGAGTTATTTACTGCAATCGATGTTGCATAAAGCGGATCATTTAAGGTTGCACCTAGTGACATATTAATAACATCCATACCGTCTTGAACAGCTCGATCAATTCCGGCAATAATGTCTTCCTCAGTACCAGATCCATAAGGCCCTAACACTCGATATGAATAAAGATCAGCATCAGGTGCTGCACCAATTGTTTTATATTCACTATTGGCTACACCACGTCCACCAATAATACCAGCTACGTGAGTACCATGTTCAGTGTAATAAGTTGATGAGCCACTAATTTCAGGCTGACCTGATTTTTTCCAATCTGCATAAGTTGTTTCCATCGGATCATTATCGTTATCAACGAAATCGTATCCACCTTTAAAAGCATCCTTCAAGTCTGGGTGATGATAATCCATTCCTGTATCTAGAATCCCTACTTTAATTCCTTTACCCGTAAACCCTTCAGCATGTAAGCGATCTAGGGCATCATATGGAGTATAGTTTGCAACATTTGCTTCATCGGCTTTCAGTTGATCATTTTCTTTTGGCGGATCAATTGTAAATGTTTGGTTACTCCACACCTTTTTTACAGCTTTAGATTTTAGTAGATTCTTAATTTGGTTTGCTGGTAATGTCATGGAAACACCATTAAATGCGTGTTTATATGATTGATTGATTTTATAATCTACTTTTTTACTTTTGCCACTTGTTATAACTTGGCCGACATCTTTCGTAAAAGTATCATGATCTTGATCAATTAGCTTTTCAGCATCTGTTTTCGTTAAAGTTTTCCCTTCTACGCTCGCTTCAATTTGAGCAACCTTAACTGGTTTATTGGCAAACTCTACAATGACATTCGTTTGTTCAGTAGAGTCCAAGTTAATATCTGAGGAAATTTGAAGCCCAGTTTCTTCACTAGTAGAAAGCTGCTTAAGAGCTGCTCTTTGCTCTGAATTTAAACTTGCCAAAATATCTTCTGCCTTACTTGGACTTGCTGCATTTGATACATTTGTTACTTGTCCAAGAGAACCTAAAATAAAACTAGATGTTAAAGCTAAAACAGTAAAACTTTTTAGAACTTTACTTTTTTCTCTCTTTTCCCCCATTTTTCTTCCTCCAGTTCATTTTTCTTCTTAGATTGCCTTATCCGTTAATACTAGAAATAAGTTTTTTTGACAACTTCTTCAAGTAATCAACAAAATAGAATGACATTTGTCGTTTATTTCTATTAATTATATTATTATGAATTTTCTATTTTTAATCAATTGGGTTATAACAAACCCTGATTTATCAACGTTTACTAAATACCCTTTTAAAAAATTGACAAATTACAACATAATTCCCCATCAGAATAAACCAATTTCATGCAATTTACATTCAATCTATTAATTTATTAGCCTATTACCACGAAATAAATTTCTATAAAAGACAAAAATAGGAGCCATCTCAAATTTCACACGATGTCTCCTTAACTCTATTGGAACAATTATTTGTTAATCTAAATAGTGGGGGTATTTCAGGATGTACTTTTCATTTGTGGTTGAGATACTTCTCTATTTTTAAAAATAATTAAATCGTTTAGTTGAAATTGTAAGATTTAGATTACATTAGCTAGTTTTCCATTTAAATTGATCTTCTATTATACAATTTCCGAGTCATATTACCCCATCCGGTATGGGGAATTATTAACTTTATTTGCGATTTCCTTGGATTTAATTGCAGTTTTGGCAATTTTTATTGCTATTCTCTAATTTTAATTGCTGTTTTATTAATTTTAATTGCGATTCTCAGATTTTATTTGCAGTTCACTGTTTATTTGAACTTGCCAATATTTATTTGCATAGTTGGACCACTTAATTTGAATTTGTCAGCAAAAAAAACGAGGGACCCCTTTTGGGATACCCTCATGTTATTTACATGCTTACAAATGTATGTTCAATGGACTCATATAACTCGGCAGCTTTTTGAAACTCTTTAATCTCTATATAGTATTTATATAATTTCTTACCAAACTGTTCGATATAAAATTTATTATTAGTAGAATAAAAGAATGGGAGTGCCTCATCCGATAGATATTGATAAAATTTTTCACGGGCTCCCTCAGCCTTAAGCTTAAATAGTTTAATCAATGTAATATGTACTGGGCTTTTTAACATTTTTGCTAATGCTAATGCTCTTTTCATCACACCAAGAAGTATCTCTTTTTCTAATAGTATGCCTTCTGTACATGTCTCTAAATAATTGCACAAACGTCTTAAATAATTGATTGATTTTTTATTTTCGGTTTCATTAATACTTTCCTCAAAATAATACAATGCAGTTTCATACTCTTCTCGCTTAAAGTATTTCACTCCGAGATTATTTAATAAAATGGCCTTGCGTTCGCGATCTCCTAATACTTCACAGTTATGAATCAGATCTTTATAGCGTTCGACAACTTCACTAAAATTCATTTCTAATTCACTACCGTACTGCAATAGCATAAGGGTTTCGGAACTAATTGCAAATAAATAATTATTCGTCTTCTGAAAAAACTTAAGTGCCATTTCAGCATATTTATACGCTAAGATTTTTGAGCTTCCATAATGATAGGCAATTGCTAGATGGTGATAATATTCTTCATTTCGATACTCATCAATATTAATCATCTTTAATACTTTAATTGCCTTTTGATGGTCTTCGCTACTTAGGCTAGTATAGTTCGATATATAGTACATACCTTGAAGATGATAGAATAAATTTTTCTCGAAAGGAGATAAATCACTAAATTCTTTTTTTACATATGTAAGTATTTGCTTAACCATATCTAAATTTTGATAATGAAAATAATACCTTGCTCTTAGTAAATTATAGTGGGCTGCATATTGTGAATAGTCAATAAAGGGCAATTGTTCAAGTTCTGCTTTATATTCTTCTATTTGAGCTTCTTTTTTCATGATTAATGCATCATGCCATAGTTGTAATTTTTTCTCTAAATTATAAAAAGATTGGACTTCTTGATTAATATTAATTCCTAAACGATCTGAAAATAAAGCAATAATATCAGGTGAGTATGCCGTCTTACCTCTTTCAATTTTACTTACATGAGTAGTTGTACATATACCTTCTCCAAGCATAGCTTGAGTTAACCCCATTTTTTCACGATAAAACTTTATGATTTCCCCCTCAATCATATGCACCCTCCTCTATCTCTATAAACATACTTATCTAAATATTCTTTACTAAATTTTAATATCCTTTTAAGGAAAAAACAATTAATGATTTTTACCTAGTACTAGTAAATTATAATACAAATCCAATACATTATTACTAAAAAAAAGATAGGATCCAAAAATGAAATCCTATCTTAAAGACTAATTTATTATTATTCATTTATTTCTAAAGACCTATTCAACCCAATATGTTAATCTTCATCTTTCTTCATTTAAACCAAAGATAAAATTCCTTTTTTGACTCTTTTTAATCACTTAACCCACTTATTTTGAAAATTTGCTATACTAAACATGTGTGAAAAAATTTTTTTTGACAAAAATTAATATATGCGAAATAATTTTCATATGAAAGGGTTTTCATATTATTATTAAAAAAAACTCTTTTTTCCTATATAATAATAATTAAGCAAATTATATTACTTTTCTAAATCTTTAAAATGCATTTTTTTCAATTCAATACTATATTAAAAATTTATTTATAACTAAAACTCAATTTACTCGAAAGGTGTAAACAATATGGAACAAACGAACAGCTTAGGTAAAATTCGTTCTTACTATGCGCGATTAAGTGATAAAGAAAAAAAGATTGCTGATTATATATTACAAAACCCAAAGCATATAATTCACAGTACAATTACAGAAGTAGCTGAAGACCTAAACGTTGCTGATGCAACTGTTTTTAGATTTTGTAAACGGATTGGATTTAAAGGTTACCAAGCGCTCAAAATTGCATTAGCATCTGAAATTATGACACCGATTCAGCAAATCCATGAAGAAATTAACGAAACTGACGATGAGATAACAATCGCGAATAAAATATTTCAATCTAATATTCGAACACTTGAAAACACTGCCCAAATTCTAGATAGTGCATCGTTTAAAAAAGCAGTAAATCTTATATTAAAAGCTAATAAAGTTGAATTATATGGTGTAGGTGGCTCATCTGTTATTGCAATGGATGCCTTCCATAAATTTATTCGCACAGGAATAAAAGCAAACTCATACACTGACTCACACTTTCAATTAATGTCAGCTTCTCAACTGACAAAAGAAGATGTGGCGATTGTTATCTCGCATTCAGGCTCAAATAAAGACATCCTTCGTATTTTGCAAGTATTAAATGAAAACGGTACCAAAACGATTGGAATTACAGGTTTCCCAAAATCTACGTTAAGTCAAAATGTTGATGTCTCGCTTTACACCTCTTCCGAGGAAACAGAATATCGACCAGAAGCACTGGCATCTAGAATTGCACAATTAAGTATTATTGATGCATTATACGTAAACTTAATGATCTTAAACTCTCATAAAGCTAAAACATCATTTGAAAAAGTTAGAACAGCAATATCAGAAACAAGATCTTAATATTATTAGGAAAATGATGTCTCTAATAAAAGTCTTGAGACATCATTTTTATTTATATTATTTAGCGATTTGACTAACAAATTTCTTCATAAACTTCAAAAGCTTCATATGCATAATTGCCATTTCTTCAGGGGTAATTGGTTCTTCTTTTTCTAGCCATTGCTCCAAAAGTCCAAAAAATGCCGATGAAATAAATGCAGTTGTGTATTCATGTGGAATTTCAATCATGTATTCTTCTTCTAATAAATCCACTAGTTTTTCATAAATCGTCTCTTTTATATGTTCCTTCATTTTCTTTGGAAAAGCTGGGTCACCTTTTGTACTGATTAAAATTTTTATCATTCGTTGATTTTCTTTTAAATAATGATATACATTAAGAATAGGTGGATAGACAATATCATTTGAATAAAACTCATTCATTTCTTTAGGCCTTATAAAGATAAGTCGATCCTGTAATCCTTCCAATATTTCATTTTGACTTTTTTCCATTAAATCATATTTATCTCTGTAATGTAGATAAAATGTACCGCGATTTAATCCTGCTTTTAAAGTAATATCTCTAACTGAAATAGCTTCGAATCCTTTTTCTTCTATTAAATCTAACAACGTCTCTTTTATTAATTTCTTTGTTTTTTCAACTTTTATTTCTCTCAATGATTGACTCATTTTAGATCATCCTTTTAGTTCTTACTAAACAAATCATACAAATGTGTTTAGTAATGAACACATTTGTATGATTTGCTTATTGTGATTTATTAAAACTCATTGTAATATCTTCACATAACAATAGTCAACACGTTGTTCAGTTATTTAATTAAAAGAATTAGGAGGTTATTAAAATGAACTTATTTAAACAAAAACAAGCTATATTAGCTCCTATACTAGTACTAGTTGTTGCGATTATCTTCAGTCTAACATTAGCATCATCCGTTAATCCTACACCTAAAAATCTTCCAATCGCGATCGTAAACGAAGATCAAGGAATTCAAGTACCTTCAAAAGGGACTGTTAATATAGGTGATATGATGGTTGCAAAAATAAATGCACTATCTAAAACGAAAAATGGTGAAAAACCAGCGATTAAGTGGATTCAAGTATCAAGTGAAGAAAAAGTACGTAAAGGTCTAAATAACCAAAAATATTATGCTGCCCTTATTCTTCCGAATGATTTAAGTAAAAATCAGGCTTCATTAAAAACAGCGAATCCTTCACCTATTACAATGAAAATTTTAGTTAATCAAGGTAAAAATACAAATGGATCAACAATGGCTAGTCAAATGCTGACTCATTTAGTAGAAAATCTTAACTTAACTATTCATACTGAAATTTTTAATGAATTAAAGAAAAGCGTGCGCTCAATTTCAGTTAATCAAGCTGAAGTATTAGCAAACCCAATCATAACGAAGGTTGAAAATGTAAATGCTATTGGAACACATACAGCAAATGGAAATGCACCAATAAGTTTAATCACACCACTTTGGATGTCTAGCTTAATTGGTGCTGTAATCGTCTTTTTAGCGAAAAAGAAAACAGTAACATCAAATTCAATTAGTAAATTAAAAGTTATTTTTGAACAATTACTATTAGGAGTAGTCCTATCCTTCCTAATCGGTTTCGGCATAACTTTAATGGCAAAGTGGATTGGCTTTACTCTTCCAAACTTCTTGGACGTTGCGCTATATTTAACGATTACTTATTTCTGTTTCCATATCTTAATTTCTGCTGTCATGTCTTGGATCGGCTTTGGTGGGGTAGGGATCTTTGCCCTAATCTTTTTCTTCTCGGGTTCTTTAATCGGAATGCCAAAAGAGCTTTTACCAACTTTTTCAAAAGACTGGATTTACTCATGGGTCCCAATGCGATTTGGTGCTGACGGATTAAGAGAAATTTTCTATTTTGATAAAGGATTTTCGATGAGTCATCCATTAAGTATTATTATTTGGATTGGTATAATCTCTATTATTGTTTTATCTTTATCTGCCTTTAAACCGAGAAAAGAAGAACTAAATCATATAGAAGCAGTAGCTATGAAATAATAAATCACACACCCAAAAAAGGGAAACCGAGTCATTTGGTTTCCCTTCCTTTATTACTGATCTAATCCTAAGTCCTTTAAAATGCTTTCTAAATTCTTTCCTTTATAAGTAGTTTTTGGTTTAGGCGGATTATCAACTGAAGAATTTTGTAATCCAAAGTTCTTCACAATATAAGCCATATCCTTTGCATCCACTACTTTATCAAAGTTAAAATCGGTAGTATTTTTATTTGTACCCCAATATGTTTGGACAGCTATTGCATCTAAAATGTCGATAACGTTATCTTTATTCACATCACCAGCTGCTGCCCTAGTTAAATTCCAATTCATTCTCTTCCCTATTAATTCACCACGTACGTTATCTGCTAAATTCATTTTTCGATACATTGTAAAATGACCAGGTATATCGACTTTCACAGTATAAGGTTTATGATCAGCTTTTATACCTTCAGCAATGTATTGACCATTTTTGTTAGAAATTGGTGCTTCTACAGTCGTTTTTCCATCATAAGAAGTAACTGTTACTTTTGCACCAATTTTACTTTGATCAATTGCATAATTCATTTGACCTGTAGTCAGATCAATTGATCCTTCAGATAATATGGCTCCATCTACCCTTGATTGAGCTTCCTTGATTTTATAAGTTTCCATATAAGTATAGACGTTACTTGTTTCTACATTTGATTGATCAATCGTTGATGACGTCATTGTATACCAATCAAATGGCACACCTTTAATCCATTTCTCAGCTGTTTTTATGTCGAAATTAAATAATTTTAGATCTCCTGGCAAATTTTTCGTTCCATTATAAGTAAAGGTAAATGTATAAAGAAGTGTACCCGTTGCAGTAGGTACTGATGACACAGAAACTTGCGCATCCCCAAATTGTTTTACTTCATCACTTACATCGACATTTTGAATAGTTGCAAGATTTGGATCAACTTTTAAATTGATTTTTGTTGTTTTTAAGTATTTCACGTTATTTGAACGAACACTGTAATTTACAGTATCACCTGTTGTAACGGTTTGTTTATTTGGTTTTAAGTAATAGTATGGAAAATTTTCATCCACAAATATGATTCTTAAATCATTCGATGCATTTCCAGTAAAGTTTCGTGCTGCATCAAATCCATAAAATGAAACTTGCAATGGAGTAGAACGCTTTTTAACTTTAATCTTATCCGCATAGTTTCCATTTTTATCTGTATACTTAGGCTTTGCTGGGAATGGACTATCGTAAAACGATACAACTGCATTGCTTGATTGATCAACCGGAATACCTAAGCCATTTGCTTCGGCAGTTTCAGGATCATTTAAATTAATGTTAAAGTCATATAAAAATTGGCCATTTGAATCGAATTGACTATCTTTATATTCAATAACTTTTTGATCTAAATTATCAAAGCTAGTTGTCATAGTTGGTGTGCCAGCGTCAAAAAAGAAATCAGCTGTTTTAGTGAATACCTTACCTTCTTCATTTGTTCCAATCATTTTTAATCGATATTTACCCGCTGTTGCATTATTCGGTTCGCTACTTATCGGATTTTTCGCGTCTCCAGTAAATGGATAGTAGATCGAATTAAATCCTCTTGAATTCGTATAATTTTGATTTTCGTTCAATGTGATTGGTACAAATGAACCTACTAAACCTAAATCCTCACCAGTTTCTGCATCTTGTAACACTACATCTAATGTTTTCATATATGATTTTAATGAGTAACTAAAACTTATATAAGGATACGCATTTTCAGGCCAGTCTATATTATTGCCAAACATTGGATTGTTGATCTTAAAAGTATCAATTCCTTCATCAACAAAACGTCCACCAAATGGAATTTGATACGTTTCCGTTGGATCTAACGTATTTGTAAATGTAATATAGCCTTCATATGTTCCTTTTTCTGCTGTTTTTGGAATGGATAAGTTAAATTGAACATTCTTCTGGTTAATTCCATTTAATTTTACAGAAGTAGGTCCAGCTAATGTTACATTATTTTGTGCCGCATCTTTAGAACCCCGTAATCCACTTTGGAATTTCACATCCACTTTAAATGTTTTAGCTTTTTCACTACGATTTTTTAATGTAATATTACGAGAATCCGTTATATCTTGATCGTCAGAACCATATGAACCGAAGCTAATGCCTCCAGTTAATTCTTTAATTGATTTTTCTTTTCCATCAATAAACGTAGTTGTTTGATCCACCACTTCTAATTCTACATTAGAGTGAATTGCCTCATATGCATCTACTCGTCCACTACCAACTTCAAAAACGCTATACGCTTTTGATAATGGATCAGCTGTGTTCATTAAGATTGATTTAATGTCTTCTGGTTGTAAATCCTTATTTGATTGAAGTAATAATGCTGATACGCCCGCTACATAAGGTGTTGCCATAGATGTTCCAGATAAGCGCGCATATGCATATTCATAATCTTCGGGTTTTGATCCATCAACTGTTTTATTATTGATATAGAATGGCACAGTCGAAAGGATCGAAACACCTGGAGCCGTTACTTCTGGTTTTATATCATAGTTAGTGCGTGATGGACCTCTTGAACTAAATCCTGCTAATTCATCTGATGCTGTTTGTATCTTTTTAAAATCACCAAAAGTGAAATCTGATGCACCAGCTTTGATTGCGGTTGAAATTTCTAAACCTTCTTCATTTGAAACAGAAAATGCAGGAATTGCGTCAACAGATTCACCAAGGAATGCTTGGATTGCACCTTCAGCTTTATTTGTTTCATCATTATATATTAATACGCCTACAGCACCATTTGCTTTTGCGATTTTAATTTTATCAATTAAAGCAATCGTACCACGTTTCATAAAGGCAATTTTTCCTTTTACATCTTTACCAGTAAAATCTGCAGGGTTTCCAAGACCCACATCAACTAATTGATAAGTTTTTCCTTTTAGTGATGTCATATTATCTGAATAATTTTGAGCTAATTGTCTTACTGAATAGTTCTTTCCATTATTTACTCCTGCATATTGATAAACATCTAAAGCGATTGATGATGCCCCTACCGTTAAAGCTAACGCCGCAGCACCAGGTGAACCAAGTGTATACATTTTATCGCCAGTATTTCCTGCTGCAACGACTGTTGTCACACCACTTAAAACTGCATTGTTAACTGCGATAGAAGTTGCATACATTGGATCATTTATAGTTGCTCCAAGTGACATATTAATGACGTCCATACCATCTTGAACTGCACGATCGATTCCTGCTAGAATATCTTCAGTTGTTCCACTTCCATATGGTCCAAGTACACGGTAAGCATATAGATCTGACTCTGGTGCTGCTCCTAACGTTTTATACTCACTGTTTGCTTTACCACGGCCACCAATAATACCTGCTACATGTGTACCATGTTCAGTGTAATATGCTTCTGAATTACTAACCTCAGGTTTACCAGATTTTTTCCAATCAGCGTAAGTCGTTTCCATTGGATCATTATCATTTTCAACGAAATCATATCCACCTTTATAAGCATCCTTCAAGTCTGGATGGTTATAATCCATACCCGTATCTAATATTCCAACTTTAATCCCTTTACCGGTAAACCCTTCTTTATGTAAACGATCTAAAGCATCATATGGCGTATAGTTTCCAACATTAGCTTCATCTGCTTTTAGTTGATCAGTTTCTTTTGGTGGATCAATAGATAATGTTTCGTTACTCCAAACTTTTTTAACTGCTTTTGATTTTAGTAGATTCTTAATTTGATTTGCAGGTAATGTCATCGAAACGCCATTAAATGCATGTTTATAAGAATGATTAATTTTATAATCTACTTTTTTACTTTTTTCATTTTTCAATACTTGAGCAACATCTTTTGTAAAAGTATCATGGTCTTGATCAATTAATATTTCAGCATCCGATTTAGTTAGAGTTTTCCCTTCCAAACTAGCTTCAATTTGAGCAACTTTCGCAGGTTGATTCACAAACTCGACAATAACACTTGTTTGCTCTGTAGAGTCCAAATTAATATCAGAAGAAATTTGAAGCCCTGATTCTTCATTCGTTGAAAGCTCTTTAAGTGCCGCTCTTTGCTGTGCAGTTAAGTTAGCAAGAATGTCTTCTGCTTTACTTGGACTTGCTGCATTTGATACATTTGATACTTGTCCAAGAGAACCTAAAATAAAACTAGATGTTAAAGCTAATACTGTAAAACCTTTAAGAACTCTACCCTTCTCTCTATTTTCCCCCATCTTTCTTCCTCCAGTTCGTTTTCAATAAAATAGCTAATACAATTAATTACAAAAATTATCTTATATTGACAAAATTCACTGTCATTAATCATTTAAAATGATCAATTTTCGTTCATTTATCTTACTTAAATTATCGTGAATATTCTGTTTTTAATCAAATGGGTTATTGCTGGCCTTGATTTATCAGCATTTATTCCACTTATGAAAAAATACGACAAAATTCTGCGTTTTTTTTAATAAAATTAACGTGATTTTTAACTATTTTAGGGATTCATTTTATAATTCAATTAGCTAATTAAAAATTAAAATATAAATAAAGTTATTTAGATAAACGATGGAATGTTCTAAGTAAGATTGTAAGATTCCTAAAACACAAAAAAGAACCAAACAGAGTTGGTCCTTTTTTCGTAGATTAACTATCATTTAAGTATCAAATAATATACCATCCAATGCTTCGATATATCTTTTAGCAGAATTAGAGACAACGAGCTTTGCATTCTCTTTTACAATCCCATGAAATGCATTATAAATTCGATCAAATGTTAACTTCTCTACGGCTAATGATATCTCTTTTACTTTTTTTGCTGGTAATGGAATTAAATTAGGATAACTGTACATAAAACTTACCCAATTTGGATCTGCAACTACTTGAATAATATCACCTGTTAACAGTATTCCTTTTTGCTCATTTCCAGCTTTCCATTCTAATACTGCCCCACCTTTAAAGTGACCACCTAATCGATGAATTTGAATTCCTTTGTTAAGCTTTAACGATTCGCCAGACCAAAAAATAATTTTGTCACTTTTTCTCGTGATCCACTCTTGATCATCTTCATGTATGTATACAGGTACATCAAATCTTTCAGCCCATTCAATTTGACTAGAGTAATAGTGTGGATGTGATAGAGCAATCGCATTGATTCCTCCTAATCTCATAATTTCTTCAATCGTCTTCTCATCTAGATAAGTAACACAATCCCATAAAACATTAAACCCTTCATTCTTAATGAGATATGCAGTTTGACCAATCCCAAACTTGGGGCTAGTTACAATACTATATAGATTTTCCTCTTCAAAACGAATAATATTTTGATAGTTCTCTTCTTTCATTGATTGTAATGTTGTCCAACTTTGACCACTTGGATTGATGTATTGTCTTTCTTCAGAACAAATTATGCAGTACTCAGGAGGATCAATAGACTTGTTATACTGAACGCCACAAGTCGTACAAATAAATTTGAACATTTACTTATTCATCTCACTTTCCCTCTAATTTAATCTGACGTATTCCATATAGATTTCAAGGTAAAAATTTCCAATATAAATAGACACATTTAAGTATAGTAAATCAATAACTGATTTATTACACTTGAATGTGCCTAAATAATTTAGGTTCTATTATTTAATTTTTACAACTTTCCCTTTTGTCATTTCAATTAATTCATTTGGTGTTAACTGAAAAATTGCTTTTGGATGACCCGCGGCAGCCCATACTTCTTTATACTGTAACAGATCCTCATCAATAAACGTCATTACTTGGTTTTTATGACCGATTGGTGATACCCCTCCAATTACGAATCCTGTTTGTTCACGTACGAAATCAGCATCTGCTTTACCTAGTTTATCATTAATTATTTTCTCGATTTGTTTCTCATTTACACGGTTTATTCCACTTGCTACGATTAGGACAGGACTATTTGAACTTTTTAATTTAAATATAATAGACTTTGCAATTTGAGCCACTTCACAATTTAATGCATCCGCTGCTTCTTTAGCAGTTCTTGCACTATTTGGTAATTCAATCACTTTATTCGAGTAACCTAACTCAAGAATTAAATCTTGTACGATTTTTGCACTTTCTTTTAATGCTACCATTAACATCACTTCCCTAAAAAATTGATTTTTTATTTATTCAATAATAAAGTGTACAATCCTGCTTTTTTTCAAATAAATAAACTACTTCCACCAAACTGAATTAGGATATTCACCTGCACTTATATTAATTGTTTCTCCAATTTTAGGTGTTGCATACTTTACCCCATTTTCTTTAGCAGCCTTTACAACACGTTCAATTGGGTCATTCCAGTCATGAAATGCTAATGTAAAAGCACCAAAATGAATTGGAACAAGAACTTCACCTTTTACATCAATAAAAGCCTGAACTGTTTCTTCTGGCAGCATATGAATTGCAGACCATCGTTTATCATATTGACCACATTCCATTAGCGCTAGATCAAACGGTCCATATTTTTCTCCTATTTCCTTAAAATGAGGTGCATAACCACTATCTCCACTAAAGTAAATTTTCGTTTTCTCACCAATGATGACCCACGAACACCACAATGTACTGTTACGATCAGTTAAATTTCTTCCTGAAAAATGTCTTGCAGGAGTACAAGCTAAAGTTAATTGATCAAATTTAAATTCATCCCACCAGTTATGTTCAGAAATACTCTCTTTTGATACTCCCCAACTCACCAAGTGACTCCCTACACCAAGAGGAACAATAAATCGATCAACTTTTTGTTTGATTTTTTTTATCGTACCGTAATCTAAATGGTCATAATGATCATGCGATAATATGACAGCATCTATTTTTGGTAATTCACTGATCTCAATTGGTAAACCTCCACTATATCTTTTACCACCAAATTGCGGAAACGGGGTTGGTGCGTTCCCAAACATTGGATCAATTAAAATACTTTTTCCATCGATTTGAATTAATAAAGCTGAGTGTCCAAACCAAGTAATTTTTGTGTCGTTATTTTTCAAATGCAATAATGATACATCGATTTTCTCCATTGGGATCCCATCTTTAGGTGTACGATTCGGATTTTTCTTAACAAAGTCCCTAATCATGGAAATATTTGTTTTGAAATCCATACTCATACTCGTAGGAACTTGGTTTATAAACTTACCATTTTTATAATGATCTAAAGCATAAAATGACTGCATTTTATCCTTTGAATATTTCTTCCCAAAATGAGGATATGTATTTAAAAACATTGTTATTAAGATAACTAGCAATACTAAAATTAGTAAAAATAACATTTAATTTCTACCTCCAAATTAACTTTTACTAAATTTTACACTACCACAAATTTAGAAGATTAAACAAATATTCAGATTGCTTTTTTAAATGAAAAAACACCTTTTATGATTCATAAAAGGTGTTTCATTTTATAATCTAGGATCGATTTCTTTTGCCTGCTGTTCTTCGAATAATTTATTTGCAATTAATTGTTTATACTGCTCATTATCTTTTGAGATTGAAGATAGTGGATATTCTAACATCTTTTGCCCTAAAACATAATCTTTAATTGAGGCATTTATCTTCTTATTGATCCGCTTTTGTTTGATTAACTTCTGATATTTATGTTCATTCATTCTGATCTTTTTCATGTAATTTTTTGAATGCTGAAGAAAAGAATGTGTTGATTGCATTTAAAGGGAATAGGGTTGAACAATATCTTGTCGTATTTAAGTATTCAAACATTTCCTCTGCTTGTTCTTTATACGAAATTTCATTATCAGCATCTTTAAAATAAACATTATATGTATCTTTTGTAGAATACCACGCAAACGCGTTTCCCTTCCTAATTGTCTTAATACTCATCCCAGAGCTTGGATTTTTTGCAATTATATAGGAAAAATCAGGGTTATTTGATTTTAACTGAAAAATAGCCACTTGAGTGAATCACCCTTTCTTTTTGAATTATCAAATTATTAATCTTATTTTAACATGTAATTTCTAATAGATTATTGGTAAT
The DNA here is from genome assembly GCF_042887255.1 of Gottfriedia sp. NPDC057948. NCBI lineage: Bacteria > Bacillati > Bacillota > Bacilli > Caryophanales > Bacillaceae > Gottfriedia > Gottfriedia sp. NPDC057948. The sequence continues at coordinate 29,207 of NZ_JBHVPN010000018.1, read as the reverse complement.
TTAATAAAAAAAAGAGAGGTAAAATTCACCTCTCCTTAACCAGTTTCTTCTATTATATTTATACTTAGTTTAAAGTTCTTAATAAATTAGCCATCTCAATTGCCGAAATACCAGAATCCCAACCTTTATTACCAGCTTTCGTGCCCGCTCTTTCAATTGCTTGTTCAATATTTTCTGTCGTTAATACACCAAAAATAACAGGGATACCAGTTTGTAGAGTAATAGCTGCAACCCCTTTTGCCACTTCGTTACATACGTAATCATAATGAGTAGTTGCCCCACGAATAACTGTTCCAAGCGTAATGATCGCATCGTATTTTTTTGAATCTGCTAGTTTTTTTGCAACTAATGGAATTTCAAATGCTCCTGGTACCCATATAACATCAACGTCTGATTCTTCTACACCATGACGATATAGTGCATCTTCTGCACCACCAAGTAGTTTTGATGTAATAAATTCATTAAAACGTCCTACAATTACAGCAACTTTAAGTCCAGATCCTACTAAATTTCCTTCAAATTTCATCTTAATCTCTCCCATTTTTAATAGTGTAATAAATGTCCCATTTTTTCAATTTTAGTAATTAAATATTTTTCGTTTTCCATTTTCATCTCAGTTTGAATTGGCACTCGATTATTAATCTGTATTCCGTGAGATTTTAACGCATCTATTTTAACTGGATTATTAGTTACTAAATCTATACTCTCAATGCCTAAATCTTTTATAATTTGAGCACTTATCGCATAATCTCTTAAATCTGAATCAAATCCTAAGTTTAAATTTGCTTCAACAGTATCAAAGCCTTCTTCCTGTAACTTATATGCTCTTAACTTATTAAGTAAGCCAATCCCTCTGCCTTCTTGTCGCATATAAACAATTACGCCTTTGCCTGCTTCTTCAATCATCGATAATGTTGATTGTAACTGAGGTCCACAATCACAACGACATGAGCCAAATACATCACCTGTTAAACATTCCGAATGAATACGTACAAGCACTGGTTCACTATCGTCAACTTTACCTTTTACAATCGCAATATGCTCTTTACCGTCGATCTCATTTGTATAACCAATCATCTTAAAATCACCAAAATCAGTTGGTAATTTAATTTCAACTTCTCTTTTTACAAGTTGTTCAGTTTCTTGTCTGTAATGAATTAAATCTTTAATTGTTATCATTTTTAAATTAAACTTGTTTGCGATTTGAATTAAATCCGGTACTCTTGCCATAGTTCCGTCGTCATTCATAATTTCACAAATAACACCAACTTCTTTCGATCCAGCCATTCGAGCTAGATCTACTGCCGCTTCAGTATGTCCCGGTCTCTCAATAACGCCTCCGTTTTTAGCGACTAGAGGAAACATATGCCCAGGTCTTCTAAAATCTGCTCCAGTTGATTCATCATTTAACATTTGTAAAACAGTATGTGAACGCTCAAATGCTGAGATACCAGTAGTAGAATCGATATGATCAATACTTACCGTAAAGGCAGTTCCATGTGAATCTGTATTGTTTGTTACCATTTCATATAAATCCAGTTTTTTGGCTATCTCTTCAGAAACAGGTGCACATATTAAACCGCGACCATGTGTTGCCATAAAATTGATATTTTCAGGAGTTGCAAATTCTCCGATAACAACAAAATCGCCTTCATTCTCTCGATCTTCATCATCACAAACAATAATAATTTTTCCATTTTTCAAATCTTCAATTGCTTCTTCTATTTTAGAGAACATGATCTTACTCCTTTATATATAGCCATTTTGAGATAAAAATGAAGTTGTTATTGCAGAACTCTTTTTCGTCTCATTCATACCAAGCATTTTTTCAACATACTTACCTAATAAATCAAACTCAATATTAACAACGTCTCCCGTTTTTTTACTGCCTAAGATCGTATGTGATCGGGTATGAGGAATTAAAGAGATTGTTACAATATCAGTTTCAACTTCAAATATTGTTAAACTTGTACCATCAATCGTTATACTGCCTTTTTGTAGGCAATATTTAGCAAACGAACTTGGAATAGTAATTTTATACATTACTGCGTTTTCCATTGCATTTACAGATATAATTTTACCTGTGCCATCAATATGACCCGATACAATATGTCCACCAAACCTTCCATTTGCAGCCATTGCCCGCTCTAAATTTACTTTTTGGTTTGAAACCAAAGTACTTAGATTCGACGCTTGAAACGTTTCAGGCATGACATCAACAGAAAATTCATTTTTAGTAAAATCTGTAACGGTTAAACACACTCCATTTACAGAGATACTATCTCCTAAATGAACATCCTCTAATATGACTGGTGCCTCAATTGTTAGCAATAAAGTTTTACCTTTTTTTACGATATTTTTTACTGTTCCTATTTCCTCAACGATTCCAGTAAACAAGTTTTTTCACCTCATTTCGAAAAAGCACATTACACTCAAGCCCTTTAAATGACTTTATAAGATCTATCTCTAATTTCATAAATAGTTGATCCACCTTATCACACCTTCTAATTCAAATTAATTTGAAAAAGTGAAAAGCCCCTTAGAAAACTCCTAAGGGGCAATAGATGTTTAAGAAAGGAAGCATACTTAAATAAACGCTAGTACAATATGAACTATTAAAAGACAATATTGTAGCACGTCTATTGTTGTACAAATAAAATATGTACAACGAACTAAGCCTATACGGATAGTATTTTTGAAAAAACAAATAGCCATACCGTATATGCACTCCATCCTTCTCCCATCCAGACTATACTGTCGGCTCTAGATTCTAACTAGATCAGCAACATATAAAAAATCTATATGAAGCTCACGGGCTTAGTATAAAAATATACAACACCGCCGGTTGGGAATTTCACCCGACCCCGAAGGACACTAATTATCAAATTTGGTTTCATTATAACTAGCAATTATTTGATTGTAAAGATTTTAAGATTCTATTTCTTTTAAAACGATCTAATAGAAAAGATAATTTAAGCGAAAAAACCTTATAAAATATGGAAAATTCCACACTCGATTTAGTTAAAAAATTTTTTATTTTTTTTCTACTAAATTTAATCACCTTACTATATATATTTTTTTGCAGCCAATACAAAAGTGTATAAATATTAATATCAAAGTAATTTCAGAAATTATTAGTTCATGCAATTAATGTAGACATTAAGACTTGCAAATTCCAGAATTACATTAATTTAGATTAATTAATAATACAATTGAATTGTTTTTTCATTTGTATAAAATCAGATTTTTCATTATTTATTTATAGCAAGAAGTAATAAACTCCACTTAACAATGCTCCTATAATCATTAGGATATCATTTTATTAAGCGTTTCTCTTTATATCAGAAATAGAAAGATGTAAACCTGATAACTACAAAAAAATATTTAATTCTAAAATAACAAAAGGCCTTTCATCTGCACTAAAAAAGCAATAGCTTCATCGTATACCAATCTGAAAAAAACGTGTAAAACTTGAGTAAATATCCATATAAAATAATAATAAATATACAATAAGTAGAATTATTATAAAAATTTTTTTCAAAAAAAGAAACTTCTTTTAATAGAAGTTCCCTCTCTTATCCATTATTCATTTCCAACTTGTAAAATTTTTTCATGTTGTTTTAAATCTCTTTTTTGTAGCCAAATAAAGTACACTGAAACTAATATGATTAATATTAATATGACTGGTGAAGAAAATAAAAGTATTCCTAAAAAGCAAATTGCTAGAATACATGAACCCATTTTAAAAAATATGGAATCAAATAATCGCAAACATGCCAATACTCCTAGTAAGGCGTTGCATAGGAAGAATGCATTTGCAATTGCTACAAGTGTTTGAATGCTTAGGAAGTCATTAAAATAAAGAATAAATACAATTATGTGAATGCAAAACAAACTAAATAACGATCGAGTTGCCACATTATTTTTATTTTTAAAAGAAAGCCATGAAGGTAATAAACCGTTTTTGGCTTGATCCGCGATTAGCCTTGATACTGCTCCTATTACTAGCAGAACCGTACTAATACAAAGAGCAATTGTAATTGTTGAAATAATTGGAGTTGACCAACTTCCAAATAAACTCTGAAGTAACGGTGCTAATGATTGATCCATCATATTTCCATTTTTAGAATGAATCCACTGGAAAGCAAATGCAACGGTTAAACTTACAATTGCTATAATCGAGAAACTTAAGACTACTGCCCTAGGAATTGTTCGTTCTGGCGTTTTTACTTCTAAAGAATAGCTACCGATGACCTCCCACCCGATTAAAGCCCAAAATAATAAAAGTAAACTTTCTCCAAAATCAGAAACAGTAATTTGATTCGATAAAGTAAAGCTCCCATCAACTGTAAATAACGTATGAATACTGCCTACTATAAGTGTCACTACAATGAAACTAGACATAAAAAAGGCAAATTTCCCAACATCGGCAATGCTTCTAGTTAAAATGAAATAAACAAAACATAGTATTCCTAGAGCTAGCCACTTTTCATTGAAGAAGCTTTGATTCGTCATTAGTTGTAAGTAATGCCCTGCCGTACCTGTAACTGCAATCGGTCCAAAACAAACTGCAAGTAAAAAGAAAATTGCTGAAAGGTTTTTTATTTGTGTACCAAATGCACGTTCAACTGCTAATGGTACTCCAGAATCTCCTGGGATAAGCAGACTTAGCTTACCAAACATTAGTGCAAATATTAAACTTAAACCAAGCATAAGAACCCAAGCAAAAATAGCATAATTACCAGCAGTCTCATACACTGCAGGTGGTAAAATGATAATTCCCGAACCTAAAATAGGTCCAATCATTAACCCGCTGAGCAAAAGAAAACCAATTTTTCGATTCCTCATTAATATCCCTCCAATAGTTATTGAAACAAATTGTAATCTCGTATACTTTAATTATATGAACCAAACTAACATCGGTAAAATGAATAGTTATGATATAAACCATCGGAAAATTCGATACTTAGGAGGCTATTATGGAAATCCGTCATTTAATTACGTTTAAGTCAATTGTCGATCTGGGCGGGTTCTCTAGAGCTGCAGTCCATCTCGGATATGCACAATCTACAGTTACTGCACATATACAAGCACTTGAACAAGAATTAGGAGTGCCTTTATTTGACCGATTAGGTAAAAAGGTACACCTGACTGAGGTCGGTGAGAACTTTTTAGTTCACGCAATCGAAATGATTCAGCTCTATACAAAAGCAAAAGATGTATTCCAAATGGAAAATGAAGAGGTATCCACGTTAAAGATTGGAGCTCCTGAATCTTTAACAATCTATCGTCTTCCACAAATTATTCAAGCATTTCGATCACAAAACCCGAAAGTAAATATTATGATGAAATCTGGATCATGTTGGGAATTACAAGATGAATTACGTCGAGGTGATCTAGATATTGGTTTCTTCCTACAGGCTCCATTAACGGATTCAGATTTGTATACGGAAACACTGATTGAAGAACCACTTGTCATTTTACTACCTACAACTTCTGATACTAGAACACTTTCAACGTTTACACTAAATGCGAATGAAAATATAATTCTTACAGAACAAGGTAGTTATCGTGATTATTTTGAAGCATTTTTAAGAAGTAAAGGGATCGCAACCGAGTCTGGAATGGAATTTTGGAGTGTTGAGGCAATTAAGCAATGTGTCATGTGTGGACTTGGTATATCCATACTCCCACTCGTAGCAGTTCAAAATGAAATGCAGCAACAAAAACTAAAAGTCATACATTGGGATACAAATTTAGGAAGTGTATCTACAATCATGTCATGGCATAAAAACAGATGGCAATCACGTGCTGCTAGAAAATTTATGGAAGTTGTTAGAGAACAGTCATCTTTATGGAATCAATCTATCAAAAGCTAGTTTTATATTAGTTTTTACTTTGGAGTTATAGTCCGGACATATAGTTTAACTTTATTGATTAAATGTTATTGAAAAAATTCGGCATAATCCTTGAAAATTTATTGTGTAATAATATTGGTTTTACTGGATTTTATTTAGTTTTAGCTGTTTTTCAGTCCATTTTAATGTTATTTCTTCTATTTTTTTAATGCATTTACTCTATACAATCATGTTTCAAGACTATATTTGCAGTTATGCTGATTTTTATTGCAGATACCACTTTTTTATTTACAGATTTGCCAAATTTATTTGCAGTTTATGCTTTTTTATATGCACTGCCCCAGATTTATTTGCCGTTTCAGCTTTTTTATTTGCACTTCCCCATACAACGACACGAAAAAAAGCTAGCCCCTGACTAGCTTTTTTATTATACCGTCTGCCTTTCAATTAATTTAATCGCTATCTCCTCTTGATTAATGACAGAATCAATCGCTTGTATAAAAAGTTTCTTCCCTATTTCTCGTAATGGAATTTCGACTGTTGTTAACTTCATTACTTTTGCAATTGGTTGATTATCGAACCCAATTATCGCTAAATCATGAGGAATAGCTATTCCACGATCATTACAGCAAGTTTGCACACCCGCTGCCACTTGGTCACTTGTTACTAACAAGGCTGTTGGTCTCTCTTTTAAATTTAACAAAGATTGGACAATTCTTTCACCATCTTCAAAATAGTAACAATTATCGAATACGAAATCGTTATTTAGTGATTCATTATATTTTTTATGAAAATCAATATAGGCAGGTTCTCTTTGTTTACTATTCTTGCCTGTTCTACGGCCAATACTATAACCGATTTTCCGATGTCCTTTTTGATATAAATATTCTAATGCAATCATGAAGCAATTGTATTGATCAATAAATGTTGAGGAAACCCCCGTATTTCTCGTATCTTCAAATAATACTATTTGTCCATATTGCTTATAATGCTCGATCATTTCAATCGAACAAATTCTAGAACAAATAATGAGCGAATCTATTTGTTTATGCTGCAGCATCTTTAAAGCCTCAATTTCTCTCTTCTCTTCATAATTTGATTGAAATAGTACTAACTTATAATTATTTTTTATCGCTTCGTTAGCAATTCCATCAATTAGCAATCCAAAGTACGGATGTTGCGAGAACGGAATAACCACTCCAATTAGATTCGTTTTTCCTTTGCTTAAATTGACTGCATTTTGATTTCGTTGATAATTTGTTAACTCAATTGCATTTAAAACTGCTTTTCTTTTTTCCTCACTAACGTATGGTTCATCATTTAAAACTCGTGAGACTGTTGTAACCGAAACGCCGGCAATCCTCGCAATTTCTTTAATATTAGACATTTTCTCACCTTTTCTAAACTTTTTCTTGCTCTGAAACTAGTTCCATACTTTACGATGTTCTCATCATAAAAAGGAGGTGCGAATATGCAAATACTTTTTGGTTTACTTTGTTTACTATTTATGTGTAGTTCAATTTTATTTTTCGCTTTCTTTGCTATCATACAACAAGAAAAGAAACGAGTTAAGTAATGCAGGCAAAACTTAAAACAATCGCTTCAACAATTACCCTCCTTGTCCTATATTACATAATCCTTTAAAAAAGCTCCTATTTTCCATGAATACTCTAACTTTACTATGTAAATAATAAAATAGGTTAGTAATTAAAGGAGGTATTATGATGGATACTGAAAGAGCCTTAGAAATCGTAGCTGCACCTGGTATGATTAATGTAACATGCGATGGAGTACCTGTTTATATTCAGCATGTTAATAAAAATGAGGGGACAGCAAGAATTTATCCTCTTGATCAACCGCAAAATGATAAAGAAGTATCATTAAGTCACTTAAAAGAACAATAAATGATAAAAAAGACCCGAAAATAAACCTCTATTATGGAGGTTTATTTCATTTTTGGGAAAAAAGCCCAATTATATAACTATTTAGTCTGATTTCATTTGAAACCTTTAGGAATATAATGCTTAAGGAGTGCAGTATTACTTATGGCATAACTATCAACTAGTTTATTTTTACCAAACGACTAGGTATTGGGTAATAAGTCTAATTTACTACTTATTTTTAAAAAAATTGAAAAAAAAGTCGAAATATTGTTTGAATATTTTTATAAGTGTGTTATCATAAAAATCACTTAAGGGAGACAAACTGTTATATTACTTCGGGACTAATTGTCAGAATTTTCTATTTTTTAAGGTAAAATTAGAAAATAATAAACTTTCTAAATAGAAAATTAAAAAACTACTAAATATAGGATTAGAGGAGGCTCATATGAATTTATTTCGAAAAAAATCAGTTACAGGCAGTTCACCTAGTTCACTTAAGCAAGTTCTAGGGGCGTTTGATCTTACAATGTTAGGTATCGGTGCCATCATCGGTACAGGTATATTCGTTTTAACTGGTGTAGCAGCTGCTGATTACGCTGGTCCAGCACTTGTTCTTTCATTTATTATCGCAGGTTTAGCTTGTACATTCGCCGCACTTTGTTACTCTGAATTTGCCTCTATGATTCCAGAGGCTGGTAGTGCTTACACTTATAGTTATGTTGCTTTTGGTGAAGTTATTGCTTGGATATTAGGTTGGGATATGGTACTAGAATATGGACTTGCATCTTCAGCAGTAGCAAGTGGATGGTCTGGCTATTTCCAAAGTTTATTACATGGTTTTGGAGTAAACCTTCCAACAGCTTTAACAAGTGCATTTGATCCTTCTAAACATACTTTTATTGATTTACCAGCAGTAATTATTGTTTTAATTGTAACGTTCATTCTTACTAGAGGTGTTAGAGAATCTGCAAAACTTAACACGATCATGGTAATTGTAAAATTAGCAGTAGTAGCACTTTTCATCGTTGTTGGTGTTTGGTACGTTCAACCGCATAACTGGACTCCATTTATGCCAATGGGATTCCATGGGGTAACAGCTGGTGCTGCAGTAGTAGTATTTGCTTACTTTGGATTTGATGCAGTATCAACTGCAGCTGAGGAAGTTAAAAACCCTCAACGTAACTTACCAATCGGTATTATCTCAGCTTTAACAATTTGTACAATCTTATATATTGTCGTTTCATTAATTCTTACTGGTATCGTTCCGTTTGATCAATTAGGTGTTAAAGACCCTGTTGCTTTTGCACTAGCTTTTATTCACCAAGATTGGGCAGCTGGTTTCATTTCACTTGGCGCAATCATCGGTATTACAACTGTATTAATCGTAATGATGTTTGGACAAACTCGTCTATTCTATGCAATCAGTAAAGACGGTTTATTACCAGGTAAATTATCAAAAGTTAATAAGAAAACTTCAGTTCCTGTAACAAGCACTTGGGTAACTGGCGGATTAGTTGCTTTATTCGCTGGCTTAATTCCATTAAACAAATTAGCTGAATTAACAAATATCGGTACTCTATTCGCTTTCTCTGCTGTTTCTCTTGGTATTCTTGTATTAAGAAAAACTCGACCAGACTTAAAGCGTGGATTCAAAACTCCTTGGGTACCTGTAGTACCAGTATTAGCTGTTGTATTCTGTGTATATTTAATGCTACAACTTTCATCATTTACTTGGAAAGGTTTCGTAGTTTGGTTAGTAATCGGTTTAGTAATTTATAGCACATACGGATATAAAAATTCTAAACTAAACGGTAAAAATAAGTTTGATAAGGATTCAAATCAAACTGCATAAGTAAGCAAATCCCACTATAGTAACCTATAGTGGGATTTTTTTGTTAGTTACATATTTTCAACAACAATCTAGAATAATGATAAATATCCACAACAACAAACTTTACAAAAACAGATTTACTTTATGATATGATACGACTTAGGAAATTTTATTTTCGAATGAACAGGAGCTGTTAAAATGTTCCCATTAAAAAATTATTATGAATCATTTATTAAAAAAGATCTTATTGGAGTGAAAAGAGAGATTGCATTAAAACGACTAAGTAATTTACTTGCTTGTCAAAAGATTAGTAAAGATACGAAGGAAGTTGTACATATTCGTTATTTTACTTGTACTGAAACACTTCAGCCTACTGACACTTATTTAGGAACAATTGCAGTGAAGTTTCAAAATGGTTATGTAGTTGAAACAGCAATTTCACTTCCTAAGGAAAAATAATTCATTTATTAAAACTTACTTCTAGGTATAAGCCTAATTACATTATAGACTAGTTTCATAGTTGGCAAAAAAACATACGATACATTATCCACCTCTCCTAATTGTAATTTTCAATTAGTTACATGACCCTAAGGGAGTTATCCCTTAAATATCGTATGAAGGAGGTCAAATGTATGAGTACTGGACATCACGGACACCATCTTAACGGTTTTGCTTTAATCGTTGTTCTATTTATCTTATTAATCATTGTTGGAGCAGCTTGCTGGTCTGGACATGACGGATATGGATATGGACATCACTGGTAATCTTTAAAAACTATAAAACTCCTGTTAAATTTTAACAGGAGTTTTTTTATACATGACAGATTGTCAAGCTAAGTGCGACAGTTCGCTATGAAACGCTTCGTGTGCAGTTTTCCAGTTTAAGCATTTTCGAGGTCGATAGTTGATCAGGCTCACAGCTTGAGTTACTTCTTCCTGTGTTACGATTGCTAAATCTGTTCCTTTTGGGAAAAATTCACGCAGTAGTCCATTGGCATTTTCATTACTACCTCGTTGCCATGAAGAGTAGGGATCGGCAAAATAAACGTGTATCGGTAGTTCTTTTTCAACCTGTTCGTAACACGCAAACTCTTTTCCACGATCAACAGTAGCGCTAATAAATGTCTCTTTTGGATATAAGGAAGTGACATATTTAATCGCTTCTTCCATTGAGGATGAAGTTCGATCTGGCATCTTAACAGCTTGATAGAAACGTGTTTTACGTTCAATAAAAGTGGCTAAACATCCTTTGCTTTTTCCACGTCCAGACACTACTGTATCTAACTCCCAATGTCCAAAAGTATTACGCTTTTTGACCTCTTTTGGTCTTTTGTGAATGGATGTACCAATATTGAATCGACCTCTCGTCTCTCTAGGCTTTTGTCGTTTTCCCTTTTGTCTTAAAACACTTACGTCTGACATGGAGAGTAGACCTTTATATAGCCAATTGTAAATTGTTTTGAATGATATTCGGTCTTTTAATAAACGATTTTCAATTTGTTCAGGAGACCAAGTCAAGTGCAATTTCTCTTGAATTTTTTCACACAATTCTTGCGTCCATTTCCCTTTTGGTTGGCAAGCAGTTCTCCTTTGGCTATAAATAGTGTGAGCTGCCTGACTATCATAATGTTTTTCCATATGGATATTACGTTTTAATTCTCTGGCTATGGTTGAATGATGTCGCCCTAGTTCCCTAGCAATTGCCCTAGTAGAGTATCCTGCTTGGTGGAGTGCTTCTAGTTTCCCTCGCTCAAATGTGGTAAGATGGGTATAGCTCATACTTGTCCTCCATGTAAAAAAGTTGTGTGGTAACTTCTATTTTACACGAAGCGAGTATGGGTTTTTTGTGTTTTCTTAGTTGTCGCACTTAATATTACAATTCATCACATAAAAAAACTTGTACTTGATTATGAATACTCAAGTATACCTCTGTTAATAATATGTTAGGTTTCAATTATTAATGTAGAGGAGGTTATGTTTTGAATAAACAACGAGCTCAAGAAATTGCTTCTTCACCTGAAATGGCTAATGTGACATATAATGGAGTACCAATTTACATTCAACATGTTGACGAAACAAATGAAACTGCTAGAATCTATCCGCTAGGTCAACCAGATCGAGAGGAAGAAGTTTCAATCAATAGTCTGTCCGAACATTAATTCTTAAGTAAAAAACAAACCTCTTTGTTTTGAGGTTTGTTTTTTTTGTTTCTCATTTTACCAAGACAAGCTTTCAATTAAACTGCATTTAAGGCATTCTTGTATCGTATCTTTCTTCTGGAAATCATGTACACAATTTTTTTGAATTGTGCTCAATTCGATTTTTAACTGACTCATATTTCTTTCCAAATTCTTTATTTCTTTTATGATTTCTTCTACCCTATTCATATAAGGCTCACACCCTTATTGATAGATTTCTCCGCCCTGTTTTCTAAATTCGAGCGCTTTTTCTTTCATTCCTTCTTCAATGATTGAATCATTTTGAAGTTCTTCTTGTTTTACTTTATCTCGAATATCTTGTGAGATTCTCATACTACAGAATTTTGGACCACACATTGAACAAAAATGCGCTGTTTTAGCTCCTTCAGCAGGTAATGTTTCATCGTGATATTCAATTGCTCTTTCAGGATCAAGGGAAAGATTAAACTGATCACGCCATCTAAATTCAAATCTTGCTTTTGAAAGTGCGTCATCTCTTTTTTGTGCACCAGGGTGTCCTTTTGCTAAGTCAGCTGCATGCGCTGCTATTTTGTATGTAATAACACCTACTCTTACATCTTCTTTATTTGGAAGACCTAAATGCTCTTTCGGAGTTACATAACAAAGCATTGCAGTACCAAACCAACCAATCATTGCTGCACCGATTGCTGATGTAATATGATCATAGCCAGGCGCAATATCAGTCGTTAACGGTCCTAATGTATAAAATGGCGCTTCTTGACAAATTTCTAATTGTTTATCCATATTCTCTTTAATTAAGTGCATTGGTACATGTCCTGGTCCTTCAATCATAACTTGAACATCGTGTTTCCAAGCAATTTTCGTTAACTCACCTAGTGTTTCTAACTCAGCGAATTGTGCTTCATCATTTGCATCTGCAATTGAGCCCGGTCTCAGTCCATCTCCTAAAGAGAAGGTTACGTCATAACGCTTCATAATTTCACAAATTTCTTCAAAATGAGTATATAAAAAATTCTCTTTATGGTGAGCTAAACACCATTGAGCCAAAATAGACCCACCACGAGATACAATTCCTGTCACTCGTTTTGCCGTTAATGGGATATAGCGTAATAATACTCCCGCATGAATCGTAAAATAGTCTACCCCTTGTTCCGCTTGTTCGATTAGAGTATCTCTAAACACTTCCCAGGTTAAATCTTCAGCAATTCCATTAACCTTTTCAAGCGCCTGATAAATCGGAACTGTCCCTACTGGTACCGGCGAGTTTCGGACAATCCATTCACGTGTTGTATGAATATTCTTCCCAGTAGAAAGGTCCATCATCGTATCCGCTCCCCAACGAGTAGCCCATGTCATTTTTTCTACTTCTTCTTCGATTGAAGACGTAACCGCTGAATTACCTATATTGGCATTAATTTTCACATGAAAATTACGACCGATAATCATTGGCTCACTTTCAGGGTGATTAATATTCGATGGAATGACAGCCCTTCCTTTTGCAACCTCATCACGAACAAATTCGGCTGAAACATTCTCTCGAATCGCAATAAATTCCATTTCAGGTGTAATAATCCCTTTACGAGCATAATGCATTTGAGTAATATTTCCATTATCTTTTGCACGTAATGGTTTTCTTTTTAACCCTTTAAATACTTCAACATTATGTTGATCTGACTCTTTTCTATATCCATTATCTTCAGGCTTTATTTCACGTCCTTCATACTCTTCAACATCATTTCGTTCGATTACCCAGTTATGTCTAATCGCCTTAAGTCCCATTCGAATATCAACTGAGCTAGCTGAGTCTGTGTAAGGTCCACTAGTGTCGTATACTCTAACTGGAGCATTTTCTTCTTCGCCAAAAGTGCCAGTTGTTGGACTTAATTGAATCTCACGCATTGGCACCTTAATGTCAGGTCTAGATCCTTCAACATATACCTTCTTACTTCCTGAAAAACTAGACATGATGGAAAAATTCATTTCATTTACAGAATTGTTCATTTGATTTCATTCCCCTTTTTAATTAGTTTAAAAAGGACGAAATCCAATCCATTTAAAGCATGAAAAAAAGCCGGAATCTTATGTTTAAGACCCGGCTAAGTGTTAGCAAAACTACATTAATAATTATGTAATCATTAATGAAAATTTCTAACTTCCCCACGCTGGTATGAACCAGATCAGGTCCTGAGGGTTAAGAAACTTAATCACGTTTCTCTCTCAGCCCAATTAATTGGACACCCCTAGTCAATCTATTAAATTGTTCAAACTAAATATAAACCCATAAATTTAAAATGTAAATGTTTTTATTTCCCTAAATTTTTACAGAAACTCCAAACAAAAAAAATTTTTGGTTTTTTTATATTCCTAAAAACACTTGATTTCACTATACTTCAAGCCCAATTTCTGGTAATAAAATTGGACTAGTAAAAATAAATTTAGTATTGAATATTATTTTTTATATGCTATGCTAAGATTAATTTTCATACATATTCATCACTAGGGGATCCCTTGATAAGGGCTGAGAATAAGGTAGTTACTTTTAAACCCTCAAAACCTGAACAGGCTAGTACCTGCGTAGGAAAGTGGCGCATTTTTACTTTTTTCGCGTGTAATGTAACCACTTTCTTTTTTTAGGAAAGTGGTTTTTTTGTTTGAAAAAATTTTGCAAATGAAAGAGGCTGGGCCATGGAACTTATTGCAATTACAGATGATCAGCACTCAGTCAAAGTACTTGCTACAAAAATAATTCAAATAATCGATGCAGTCGACTATGTACATATTCGCGAAAAGTCGAAAATGGCAATTGAGCTACTATCACTCTTAAATCTACTAAAAATAAACAAGGTAGATATGAAAAAAATTGTTTTAAATGATCGTTTAGATATAGCTATTTTCTCTAACCTATCAAATATTCACTTACCGGGACATGGTCTTCCACTTGTTGATGTAAAAGAATATTTTCCTAATTTACGAGTAGGAAAATCAGTTCACACACTTACTGAAGCAATACAGGCAGAAAATGATAAAGCTGACTATATTCTGTACGGTCATTGTTTTGAAACAGAGTGTAAAAATGGATTAACACCTAATGGGATTGAACTAATTCCAGAAATGAAAAAAACGTTAACTATACCAATCTATGCAGTCGGCGGAATATTACCTGAACATATCCAAGTTCTAAAAGAGAACGAAATTGATGGTATAGCTGTCATGTCTGGCATATTTTCTGCCCGAAATCCTCTAGAAGCTGCGCTGCAATATTTTGAAAGGTGCAAATTCGCTTATGAACAAGAAATTTGATGTTGTAGTAATTGGTGGTGGAATAATAGGTTGTTCCATTGCTTATTATCTAGCGAAAGAAAATATTCATGTCGCAGTTCTTGAAGGACAACAAGTTGGACAGAAAACAACTAAGGCAGCTGCTGGAATGCTTGGTGCCCATTCCGAGTGGGATCACTCCGAGTCGTTTTTTACTTTTGCTAGAAATAGTCAATTAACTTATTTTCACCTTCAAGAAGAATTAAAAGAATTATGTGGAATTGATATTGAACTTAAAAAAGGTGGCATTTTCAAACTAGCTTATACAGATTTAGAAAAAAAACAATTAACTCCGCTACTCACTCAAACTTCGGCACTTTGGTATAACCAGGAGGAGTTAAAAAAACAGATACTTGGCATCCATCCAAACATCATTGGAGCAGCTTATATTGAAGACGATGTGAATGTATTACCTGTTTCTGTCTGTAATGCGTTTTGCAAAAGTGCTCAAATTTTAGGTGCATCTATTTTTGAATATACACATGTATTTCAGATTCAAAAAAATGATTCACATTATTTAATTAAAACAACAAATGGCGATTTTGAAGCAAAAACTATTGTGGTTGCAAGTGGCGTTTGGAGTAATTCATTGTTTGGACAGCTTGGATTACATCACGAAATTATTCCCGTTAAAGGTGAATGCATCTCGGTCAAAAGTGAAAAGGTTGCATTAAAGCATACTCTCTTCCATGAACAAAATTATATTGTTCCAAGGAATGACGGCCGCCTTGTCATTGGGGCTACGATGGTCGATAACGAATGGAATGAGAACCCTAGCTTAAAGGGGATTGAGTCATTAATACAAAACGCTAAAAAAATGCTTCCCGAAATTGAAGACATGAAAATTGATTCATTTTGGGCAGGATTACGACCGCGAACTCTCGACTATAATCCCTTTATTGGAACTCATCCAGAAGAGGATCAAATCTTATTTGCGACCGGCCATTTTCGAAATGGAATATTGCTTGCACCAGCAACTGGAAAATTAATTCGAGATTTGATCCTTAAGCGGAAAGTCAATCGTAACTGGATCGAAGCATTTAAAATCAATCGTTAATTTTAACTCTTTGGGGGTGTAATCTTTTGGAAATAAGATTAAACGGAAAGAATATTGATATTTCGAGCGAAACCTGTACAATTCAGGATCTGCTAAATAAATATCAATTAGAAAACCGAATTGTTATTGTCGAGGTAAATAAAGAAATTATTTATAAGGAACAGTATTCGTTAACTCATCTCTCTAACGGAGATTCTGTAGAATTAATACATTTTGTAGGTGGTGGCTAATTATGTTAAAAGTAGGAAATCATACGTTTCATTCAAGATTATTATTAGGAACAGGAAAATACCCTTCATTTGAAGTCCAGAAAGAAGCAGTTGAAGTATCGGAAGCCGAGATCCTAACGTTTGCTGTTAGAAGAATGAATATTTTTGAGGAATCTCAACCAAATTTTCTTGAACAATTAGATCTAACGAAATATAAACTATTGCCAAATACAGCTGGTGCAAAAACTGCTGAAGAGGCAGTTAGAATTGCACGATTGGCAAAAGCGTCAGGCTTGTGCGATATGATCAAGGTTGAAGTAATTGGGTGTGATAAATCATTATTACCTGATCCAATCGAAACATTGAAGGCATCAGAAATGTTATTAAACGAAGGCTTTATTGTTTTACCTTATACTTCCGATGATGTTGTGCTAGCAAGAAGACTAGAAGAACTTGGTGTACATGCGATTATGCCAGGTGCATCTCCAATCGGTTCCGGAAAAGGAATTATTAATCCATTAAATCTTAAATTCATCATTGAGGAATCGAATGTTCCTGTTATAGTAGATGCCGGAATCGGGTCTCCAAAAGATGCAGCTTTTGCGATGGAACTAGGTGCTGATGGAGTCCTTTTAAATACTGCAGTTTCTAATGCGAAAGATCCTGTAAAAATGGCCGTTGCAATGAAGCTTGCTATTGAAGCAGGAAGGCTTGGTTATGAGGCAGGAAGAATTGAAGAAAAAAATTATGGTGAAGCTAGTAGCCCAATCACAGGGTTGGTGAATTCTTGACAAACCGTTATGTAAAGCAAGAATTATTTTTAGGAAGAGATCGCCAATCAAACTTACAAAAAGCCAGTGCCATTATTATTGGTGTAGGTGCACTAGGCTCATCAATAGCAGAAATACTTGTAAGAGCAGGAATTGGAAATATAACAATTGTTGACCGTGATTACGTTGAATGGAGTAATTTACAAAGGCAATCACTTTATACTGAAGAAGATGCTAGAAATAAACTACCTAAAGTAATTGCAGCTAAAAATCGACTTCAACAAATTAATAGTGAAGTGTCCATTACTAGTTTAATAACAGATATTACTAGTCTTAATATTGAAGAGCTGATTAAAGGTCAAACAATCATACTAGATGCAACAGATAATTTTGAAACTAGAATGGTAGTGAATGATGCAGCAATTAAGCATAGGATTCCTTTTATTTTTGGTGCGTGTGTTGGAAGCTACGGCCTCTCGTTTCCAATTATTCCAGGAAAAACTCCTTGTCTTAACTGTTTATTAAATCATATACCAACTTTAAATATAACTTGCGATACAGTAGGAGTAATCAGTCCAATTGTGCAAATAATTGCTGCCTACCAAGTAACCTATGCCATGCAATATCTTACTAACTATGAACTTTTACCAATCTTACAATCGATTGATGTATGGAAGCATGAAAAGTCTGATATTAACATCGAAAAATTAAAAAATAAAAATTGTCCAACATGTGGTCCTATAAGAAGTTATCCATTTTTAAAAGATGATGACCATATGAAGTCATATGTTTTATGTGGAAGAGATGCAGTCCAACTAAGAGTATCATCTTCTAAAACCCCAACACTAACTAACCTGTCTGAAAGATTACAAGGGTTAGTAACTGATTTGATTGTAAATCCTTATTTATTGTCATGTACTTATGAAGATCATCGCATTGTTTTATTTAAAGACGGTCGAGCGATCATTCACGGTACAAAGGAACCATCTGTTGCTAAGGAACTCTATCACAAAGTTTTAGGTTGAATGACTTTTTTACAACAATATTTTACCAGAGTTTTAGTCGTTGGAACACTAGTTTCAATTGCATGGGCACCTGAAACTAAATACTTATCACTTAACGATGCTAGTAAGACTGATGGTTTAAAAAAACCAAATAGTCATCCTGCAGATATTAAGCCGAATATCTTATAAAACAATTAATATGTAAATATATAACTTTAAGAAAATATAAAAAAGCAGGAAAACAAAGGGTTTCCTGCTTTTTAACTGTTTAATTTATGGCACATCTACAATAAATGGTACTATAAACAAATCTCCATTTTGTTTAAACTGTCCCCATATTTTATATAATCCTTTTTTAGGAAAACTAGTCATAAACTCTGCGTCAGGTCCACTTGACTTTTCATTCATTGGATGGACATGTAAGTAAGTATTCGTATCACCACTAATCGCAACAACATGACCAATAGCACCCAAATAAGGCTGTAAATCAGTAATACCTTTTTGGGTTTTAGCATCCTTAATCGTAAATGTCATTTTAACTTCATTCTTTGTCGTCAATTTATCAAATTTTAAAGTAACCTCCTTTCCATCAATTACTTTTGTTAATACTCTATCTGGTATTAGTGAAACTGGTTTAGCTTGCTCACCTGACACTTGCACTAGTTTTGTTTTTACGTTTTTATCAGAGCCCTCAGGTATAAAATCTGCAAATAATTTATATTCACCACCACTTGGAAAATCCGGTGTGACTGTAAATAACCCTTTACCTTTGTATACTGGGTGCAAATGGTCAAAATATGATAAATCCTTACTTACAACAATTAAATGCATTAATTTTTCGTGCTCGAACTCAAATTTATTTACTGTTTTCCCCATCAAATCATTAACTTGAATGTTTAGATCTACTTTCTTACCACTTTCAGGATTACTGTTAAACGTAAATTGTACCTTTGTTGAATCTTTTTCTTCTTTTGTTTCATGATTCATACTTTCATGAGTAGAAGCTGTATGGGACATATTTCCACATCCACTTAAACCAATAACTATAACAAAACTAAGTAACAACAATAAGTATTTCATCTAATTCTCTCCCCAGTCTCGCATTTTTTCCAAATAAAAAGCGAACCATTAGTTCGCCTTTTATTTTTTTGCTAAGATTAAACGATATCGTAACCTTGATCTTCAATAGCCTCTTTTACTTTCTCAATTGTTTCAGCGTTTGAAGTATTGAATGTTACTTCTTTATTTTCTAAACTTACGATTATATTATTTGTACCAGACACTCCTTCTACCGCTTTCATAACTGCAGCTTTGCAGTGTCCACATGTCATACCTTCTACTTTTAAAATTGTTTCCATTACTAAATCCTCCTAAATTTTTATACGTTTTAATCGTAATGCATTTATGACAACCGATACGGAGCTAAATGCCATTGCAGCACCTGCAATCCAAGGCTGCAATAACCCTAAAGCTGCAATCGGTATACCTAAACTGTTATAAAATAATGCCCAAAATAAATTTTGGCGAATGTTATTCATTGTTTTCTTACTTAAGCTAATAGCTCTCGGAATATGTGATAAGTCGCCACCTACTAGCGTAACATCCGCTGTTTCAATCGCGACATCTGCACCAGTGCCGATTGCCATACCAATATCAGCTTTTGCAAGAGCTGGAGCATCATTAATCCCATCTCCAACCATCGCAACAATTTTCCCTTGTTTTTGTAGTTCAGCTACTATATCTGCTTTTTTCTCTGGTAGAACTTCAGCAAATACATTTTCAATCCCAACTTGATCTGCAATCGCCTTTGCTGTGTGTTTATTATCACCAGTTACCATAAAAACTTCTATTTTTAAATCCTTTAATGCTTTTATCGCATGTCTAGAAGATTCTTTAATTGTATCGGCTACAGCAATAATACCTTCCAGGTTGTCGTCAATTGCTATTAACATCCCTGTTTTCCCGGCAGATTCAAATACGATTAATTGATCTTCAACTGGAGAAAAATCGATATTCTTTTCATTCATTAACTTCCTAGTACCGATATATACCTTTTTATTTTCAATCAAGGCTTCTACTCCATGTCCAGGTATGGCAATAAACTCTGTAAGATCTGTTAGTTGCAATTCCTGTTTAAGTGCGTATTGAACAATTGCTTGTGCTAAAGGATGCTCTGACATTTTCTCTACACTTGCAACGAGCTTCAATAAATCCTCTCGATGATTTAAATTAATGATATCTGTTACTTCAGGCTTTCCTTTTGTAACAGTTCCTGTTTTATCAAGAATAATTGTATTAATTTTTTGGGTCGTTTCTAAAAATTCTCCGCCTTTGTATAAAATCCCATTTTCCGCACCTTTTCCACTTCCAACCATAATCGAAGTTGGTGTAGCAAGTCCTAAAGCACAAGGACATGCTATGACTAAAACAGCTATTGCTACTTCAATTGACTTAGGCAAATTTTGTGGATCGACTACAAAAAACCAAATGATAAATGTTAATATGGCTATGCCAATTACAATTGGAACAAATAGATTCGAAATTCGATCAGCTAATCTTTGAATTGGAGCTTTTGAACCTTGTGCTTCTTCAACTATTTTCACAATATTTGCTAATGCCGTATCCTTACCAACCTTCTCTGCTCGAATTGTTAAAATACCATTTCCATTAACAGTTGCTCCAACAACTTTATCATCTATCTTTTTATCAATTGGTAAAGATTCACCTGTAATCATTGATTCATCAACTGTAGATACTCCTGATACAATGACACCGTCAACTGGTATTTTCTCACCTGGTTTAACAAGTAGTAGATTTCCAACTTTTACAGCTTCCAATGGTACATAAACTTCATTTCCATTTTCTAATACAATTGCTTCCTTAGCTTGTAATTCCATTAGTTTTGAAATTGCTTCAGTCGTTTTCCCTTTAGCAATATACTCAAAATATTTTCCAAGCAAAACTAAAGTTATTAAAACTGCACTTGTCTCAAAATATAGATGCGGCATATACATATCATTATTGATTGTCTTAATTGACTCAACTAAGCTATAAAAATAAGCTGCCGATGTTCCGAGTACGACGAGCACATCCATATTTGCACTATAATTTCGTATTGCTTTAAATGCTCCTACATAAAAATGCCAACCTATAATAAACTGAACTGGAGTTGCAAACAATAATTGAAACCATGGATTCATTAATAAATGTGGCATCCAAATATTTGTACTAAATGGAAGATGGGATACCATCGAATACAATAGTGGAAGTGAAAGTAAGATAGAAACAATCAATTGAATCTGTTTGTTTTTTGTTGTGTCTTTTTCTTTAACTGCATTTTCTTCTTTTATAGCTGCTGCATAACCGATGTGACTAATTTTATCTATTATCGATTGGACTGAGCGTACTTCAGGTAAATAAGAAATCGTTGCTATATTCATAGCTAGATTGACATTGACTTGAACAACTCCATCCATTTTCCCTATTACTTTTTCGATTCGAGCTGAACAAGCAGCACATGTCATTCCTTCAATATTTAATGTAATTTTTTCAACTGCAACCTCATAACCAATCGTATGGATTTTTTCTATTAAATCAGAAGTTTGATATTGTCCTTTATCATAGGTAATAGTAGCTTTTTCTAAAGCTAGATTCACATTCGCTTTCAAGCCATCCATTCGATTTAAGCTTTTTTCGATTCGGGTTGCACAAGCTGCGCAAGTCATCCCCTCAATACCAAGGGTTAACTGCTTTGCTTCATTCATATTAATCAACCCCCTTATTTTACGTAACGCTTAATAACCTCCATTAATTCAGTAACTGATGCTTCACCATTGTTTTCTTTTACAGCTTTAACCATACAATGATTTGCATGTCTTTCAATTAATGAGAAACTTACTTTTTTCATAGCAGCTTCAACAGCCATAATTTGCGTTAAAATATCTATACAATATCGGTCCTCTTCGACCATTTTTTGAATTCCTCTAACTTGCCCCTCTATTCTACGAAGACGTTTCATTAAATCGTTAATTTCGTCCTCACTTCTTGGAACCATTTGATTATCATGGCAATTTTCCATATTATCACCTCACCATTATTATATACTCATAGGGGGTATAGGTGTCAATTTTTTATTCTATTTATTTTAAGTTGTCCATATGATGATAAAAAGCGAATAGTTAGGGGGTATCATATATGTTCACCAGTTGGGTATGTATTAGCATAATGCTCTTTATAACAATCATTTCGATCCACCTCAAACCAACAAAAAATGATCAGATGCATCAAATGATGTATATGATGATGATCAGTATGACTACTGGTTTAACAATAGGTGTGCTCATTACACTTTCAAATCACCAACAATTTTTCAATTCCTTACTTATTTCGATGGGTTTACCTGCACTCATCGGATTATGTATCGGCTTTCGATTACATTTCCTTGCACTACTTGAGGGGATTTTTACTGGAATGATGGCCGGTATGATGGGGAGCATGATTGTCGTTATGATTTCAATATCAGAAGCACATGCCTTATTACTAATTTGTTTATTATTATTAACTTGTTCATCTATATTTTGTTCTACTATGTTTTTAAGTCAGCGATTCCCAAAACTACTATCATCATTCTTTCCAGTAATTATTGTTTCTAGCCTGCTGCTCATCTTAACTGTGTTTTATTCTTTTACACATTTTGGAACTACTTCTGTTTTTCAGAACTATAAAATTAATGTGTTGAAAAAGTAGAAAGACACCCAACTTAGGGTGTCTCAGACTGCCCGCCAAACGCTCGCTTTCTTCGTTGCTTCGCCTGTCTGCGGTGCTCATTACCGTTTTGGGTAACTCCGCTCCTCACCAGGCTTCGCGCCTCGAAAGACAAGCGCTTGCAATCAGTCTGAAAATCAAGTTTTTTAGTACTTTGTTTACACACTGAGACACCCAACTTAGGGTGTCTTTTCTATTTTAAAAATTTCTATTTTAGTAGATTGTATTTTTTAACCTAAAGATTATTTTCATAAAGTTACATAATTTGTGATAATTTTATAACAAATTCAAAATTATCTACCAAATTTAACCATTATTTTGTATACTTACGTGAGTAATGAAACTCATTAAACTTCCACATTGCTTTATTGTTTTTAGGAGGGATTTTATGTTGCTATTTAATGAAACTAATGTAAGTAAAATAATTCAAAAACCCAAAACCTCATCAGAGAACGGACTTCATTTTGATTTCATGGATGCTGTTCTTTGTTTTTGTGTTTTGGCGATTTTAATTTTCCTTATTTATGTATTAATTAAATATTATAAAAGTCAAAATAGTGAAGAACAAATTTTTCAGTATGACGCAAACTTAGTTTTTTATCGTAAAATTTGGTATGCGCTTTATACTTTTTTATTTTTAGGTGGGCTTGTTGCATACAAAATTTTTAATACTGTTCAATTTTCAGATATTAAAGATTTGGTTACAATCCCCTTTTTAATCTCATTAATTGGGATTCCTTTATTTGTAGATATCTTTTTTCTTTTAACACCTGATAAATTTATCTGGGCTGGGAACACCATTGAAAAAAGTGTTAGTTTTAAAACTCAAATTGAAAAAAACGATCGATTAGTTGCTAAACTTCTTCAAAGGACTAATCATTATATTGAGTTCATAGAATCACTAGAATCGTATTTAGACACGCAATTAGATCCTGAGGATGAATTAAATAATTTGCTAAAAAACTATTTATATTTATACGAGGCCAAAGTTGTTGTCAAGATATACCCGGAAACAGATATTGCCTATACCGTTTTTTTTAATATGTATAAATTAAGATTTGGTGTTGGAGATGATGTTAAGCAATCATTTTTATCGGATATTAAATCAAAAAATCAGCATAGCATTGAAGACCAAGGGATATACGTGCTACAATTTATGAAAGATAGTTATTGCTATCTTGTTGCAGTTCAATCTACGGATTTATTAACGGTAGATAGACACTATTTATTTGCAATCACAACAATGTATTCTGCTATTAGAAACTTAAGATAAGGAGTCGATATGGATGTTAAAAAAATTATTATCTTTTAAAAAAGCTCCTGAATCACAACCTAAGTCCTCTCCTAAACGTAATGGAATCGTAATTGAACCATCCAGTGAAATCACTAATTTAAGAAAAACAAACAGATTAGCAATTAGAGCGTTAAAAAATAGAGGCGTATAGGGTGCAATAGTTGCACTCTTTTTTTGTTTTGAATCATATCTTATAAGAGATACTAATATACTATCTATTAGTGACTAAGAGGTGATTCAATTGAGCAAAAACAATCAAATTGAAGATGTACTTCAATCAAATGAAGAGATATTGCGACGAATGAAACATATCAAGTCCAAACCATTAGGCGTAATCAATGAAGAAAATGTATTAAAGTCAAATAAAGATTTTCTAAAATCATTAAAAGATGAGCAAACGAACAAGAAAAAAAGATGGTGGAAACTTTGATTCCCCATCTTTTTTTAATTATTTTTTTGAAAATTTGTCGCCTAATTCGATTATTTAAGGATACTTATAGCTTAATACTTTTTCCCATTGCGTGTTATTTTTTAGAAAGTTTATTAAAATATTTTCAATTAAGATATTCCCTTGGTAAATATAGTTCACTTCGTACTTGTACATTTCAGAATTGACTCCAGTACATTAAATGACCAGCGACACAAAAAATATTTCACATTAATCATTTCATTTATTTATCGAAACTTTATAACCAACAATTTCATCAAAATACTTTAAATGAATTTGTTCTTTATTTATTTCATCTTTAAAATATCGTTCATGAATCAATACTTTTGCAATGTACTCTTTTCGAATATGCTCTTTTGCATCTTCAAGAGCAATAACTGCTTCAACTAAGTCTGCCATTTTATTTGCTATTTTCTTTGAATTATATGATTGAGTATTGGTATCTAAAGTAGCTGTATAATGAACGATTTCATTTAACTCCTCAAGCTTTTTCATTATGATTTCACTTTCATCTATTAATGTTTGAGGTGTATCCACTAATTTTTCTTCAATAAATGATTTAAAGACTTGATAACCATTCATTTTGTTAAACAGTCTCAAAATCTCTAAACCTAAAATATTCGCTGTTCCTTCCCAGACTGTAAGTACTTGAGCATCTCTTAAAAGCCTAGGTGTCACAAAATCTTCAATATAACCATTTCCTCCATGCATTTCAATCGCTTCGTGGGAGAAATGAATTGCTTCATCTGCAGTACGCATTTTTAATATAGCAATCAAAAGTCTTACTAATGTTTGCTCCTCGGTTGTTCCATTTTCTTTCCCAACCACTCGATCATATAAAGCCACTAAATTAAATACTGCACTTGTCTGAACTTCCTGAATGGTTGCCAGTTTTGCTAATGTCTCTTTTATCATTGGAAAATTCGTTAATATTTGTCCAAATGCCGATCTATTTTCAGCATATTTCTTCGCCTCAACATAGGCTCTTCTCATAATTCCAACTGATGCTACAGCATTACATATTCTAGATAGATTCAATGCTTCCATCATATAGTTAATTCCTCTAGAAGGATCTCCGATTAGAAATGCTTTCGCTCCATTAAACTCAACTTCTCCTGATGGAACAGCTCTTACACCTAGCTTATCTTTTAAGCGACGAATCACGAATCCATTATTAGTACCATCATCATTCTTCCAAGGTACTAAAAATAAGCTTAACCCCTTACTCCCAGAAGGCGCTCCCTCAATTCTTGCTAAAATTGTTGTAATACCACACTGCCCTGCATTGCTAGCAAAATATTTTTCTCCATAAATACGATAGTAATCTCCTTCTTTAACTGCATTCACTACATTGGCTCCAACATCTGAACCACCCTGTCTTTCAGTTAAAAAAGTCGCTCCTTCATATAATTCTGTTTCCCCAGTTGATAATAGATGGGGGAGATATTTTTCTTTTAATGCTTCATGTGCATATCTTTCAACTAAAAACGTAGCAGCCATTGATAATGTTACTGGACAATAAAAACCAGCTTCAGTCTGTGATAATAAATAACCTTGCGCATAGGAATAAATATAATTCCCCTTTATACCAAGTTCAGGAATTGGCTTATGAATATAGCTAACAATCCCCCTATTATAAGTATCTTTTACAGTTTGCTTATAACCTTCATTTACCCAAACATGTGAAATATCATTACCGTATGCATCATATTTGATTAAACGTGGTTGACCTTCTCGGTCTGTGTGAATTGCACGTTGATCGATTTCATTCGCACAAAGCTCTCCAAATTCTTCTAATTCTTTATTAGCCCATGTAATAAAATCTTCATTAAAATATTTTCTTAAAATCATCTGTAGATTACGATCTTCTTTATAATAATTCATTAAGCCATCCACATCCTTTTACAGAAGTATTTCATTCAATTTCTAATAAATTTCGCTCAAGATTACTTTTCATTTTCATAATTTCATCTTTTAATTGAATTAAATCGTTAATTTTTTTATCTATCTCTACAATTTTTTGATTTCCATATTCAATGGTTTTTTGTAATTGTTTTTCCCCTGTTCGATCGAGCGCAAATAAATCAATCATTTCTTTTATTTCCTGCAAATGAAAGCCTAAATTTTTACCCCTTTGAATTAAATAAAGATGTGTACGATCTTTATGACAATACCTTCTTCTACCACTTTCAGTATAGGATGGGTGTAATAATCCAATTTCTTCATAATATCTAAGGGTTCTATGAGTCGTATTAAATTCATTCGTCATCTCTCGAATCGAATAAAACTTCAAAATGACCTCCTCCTTCTAGCTATAGATATATTATAAATCTTACGTAAACGTAAGTTTCAAGATGAATTCCTTCGACAAAAAATTCGAGGTTAAGAGATTTTTAAAGTATTTAATTCTTAATGCATCCTACTTTTCCTGCCTTTTTTTGGTATAACGTTTTACATTTCTGCAAAGCATAAATTTATCTGTAGCCTAAGGCTTATTAAATTCAATTAGTTCCTATTAACAGTGAACTAGAAGGAGATTACAATGAGGAAAACAATTGCAGATTTACTGGTTGATTCATTGATTCAGGCAGGAGTTACTAGGATTTACGGTATTGTTGGCGATTCTTTAAATGCTGTTTTGGATTCAATTAAAAACTCAAAAAGAATTGAATGGATCGGCGTTCGCCATGAAGAGGTTGCGGCTTTTGCTGCAGGTTCAGATGCTCTAATGAGTGGAAGTATCGCAGTTTGTGCTGGAAGCAGTGGTCCAGGTAATCTTCACCTAATTAACGGATTATACGATTGTCATCGAAGCCGTATTCCTGTACTTGCGATTGCGGCTCAAATTCCAAGCATCGAAATTGGAAGTGAGTATTTTCAACAAACTCGTCCTGAGCAATTATTTAAAGAATGCAGTCACTTCTGTGAAACAGTCTATAGAGCAGAACAAATGCCTCGTCTAGCAACGATTGCAATGCAGCATGCAATCGCAAGAAAAGGTGTATCTGTACTTGTTTTACCTGGAGACATAGCTGCTTTAGAAGATCGACAAACTGTTCCAGAACAAGTTATTCATGTAACGAATCCACTGATTAGTCCATCAAAACCTGAATTGGAAAAACTAGCTGGATTTCTCAATGAAGGTAAGAAAGTTACACTACTTTGCGGAGCAGGCTGTGAAGGAGCTCATTCTCATTTAATGCTTCTTTGCGAAAAGTTAAAATCTCCAATGGTTATTGCGCTTAGAGGAAAAGAATTCCTTGAATACGATAATCCATATAATGCTGGGCTGACCGGATTAATTGGCTACTCATCAGGATATCACGCGATTATGGATTGCGATGTCTTGTTAATGCTTGGTACAGATTTCCCTTATCGACAGTTTTATCCGGACGATGCAGTTATTTTACAAGTTGATGTTCGAGCTGAGCATCTAGGTCGACGAGCTGCACTTACTTATGGACTATGTGGAGATGTAAAAGAAACAATTAGTCAGTTATTACCTCTCTTAACAGATGTGAAAGATTCAAGCCATTTAGAAAAGTATGTTTCAGCATACAAAAATGTACGTGAAGATTTAGATAAATTTGCTGTAGGAAAACCAGGCCGAACACCGATCCACCCTCAGTATTTAACTAAGATTGTAAGTGACCTTGCAAGTGAAGATGCTATATTTACATGTGATGTCGGTACGCCAACATTATGGTCTGCAAGATATTTACAAATGAACGGAAAAAGAAGATTACTTGGATCATTTAATCACGGAACAATGGCTAATGCCATGCCTCAAGCAATTGGTGCTCAAGTTTCTCAACCTGGACGTCAAGTAGTGGCATTATGCGGAGATGGTGGATTATCAATGTTAATGGGTGATTTATTAACGATCCACCAGCATAAATTACCTGTAAAAATAGTCGTATTCAATAATAGTGCGCTAAGTTTCGTAGAATTAGAAATGAAAGCTGCTGGTTATCTAGAAACTGGTACAACTTTAGAAAACCCTAACTTTGCATCATTAGCTCAAGCGATGGGGATTGAAGGAATTCGTGTAGAAGACCCTGCTGATTTAGAATCCGCTGTACAACGTGCGTTTGAACACAATGGACCGGCTCTAATCGATGTTTTAGTAAACCGTCAAGAACTGGCAATGCCTCCTAAAGTAAGTATTGAACAAGCGCATGGATTTACACTGTGGACATTAAAAGCTGTATTAAATGGCCATGCAAGTGATGTAATTGATCTTGCTAAATCGAATCTTTTAGATCGATTACATCTATAAAAAAGAACCCGTTCGATTTAAAATGTACCCTTTGTAAAGGACATTGAAAAAAAGTCTATGCAATTTTAAGGAGATGATTTCTGTATTGAACAGGGGTCATCTTCTTTAATTTCCATTGATATCTATAGTGGTTGTAATACTTCATATAATAGGTGATTTCTTTTATTAGCTCATCTAAACTTTGACATGACTTAATAGAAACTTCATCTTTAAAATGACCAAAGAATGATTCCTGTGGAGCGTTATCCCAACAGTTTCCACGTCTTGACATTGATTGAATTAAACCTAGCTTCTTCACTTGTTTTTGGAAGTC